>DUCA01000207.1 GCA_012960055.1 Cycloclasticus sp. | reverse complement strand
TTTCTTCTAGTGCTTTGGCTCTCGCCATAATATCCATCACGTAAAACGGCGACACGCCTTCAACGCGCTTTGAAACTTTTCCAATATTCATTAAAAAACCTTTGTAGAAACCATCAATAAGGTCTATATTTTAAGGCATGATAATCTCGTGTACGAGTATGCAATGAACAAAAATATTGCATATTGACTGAAAACCTGATATTTATGCGCGCTGAATTTTTAACCTTGGGTAATACATAAAACAATGGCTACAAACAAAAACAAGAGTTTGGACGGATCTCAATTTCAATTCACACCTTACAAAGCGAAAAAAGGTGAGGAGCATATGTCTCCAGCACAAATTGATCATTTCAAATCCATTCTTATGCTTTGGAAAGCAGAGTTAATGGGCGAAGTTGATCGCACCGTTCACCATATGCAAGATGAAGCGTGTAACTTCCCTGACCCAAATGACAGAGCGACTCAAGAAGCCGATTTCAGCTTAGAGTTAAGAACCCGTGACCGCGAACGCAAGTTGATTAAGAAAATTGATGAGTCATTGGGCATGTTAGACACCGGCGATTACGGTTTTTGCGAGTCATGTGGTCTTGATATCACCCTTAAACGCCTTGAAGCACGACCAACGGCGACGCAGTGTATCGATTGCAAATCTCTTGATGAAATAAGAGAAAAACAAAAAGGTTAACGCTTTAAAACATTCAGAATACAGGGGGCGCTTTGCCCCCTCACCTACTGGCCCCCTTCATTTCGGTTCACTCTATACGGCCGTCGCCAGCTTTCTTCAGGCCAAGTCTAAAAATGGTAAATGGCTGCTCAGGATTGATGACCTAGACAAGTTTCGCTGCAAACCCGAATACAGCTACGCCATTATCAAAACACTTGAAGCGTATTGCCTTGAATGGGACGACGCTATCTTCTACCAACACTCTCGCGATGATGCTTATCAACGCGCTCTGAATTACTTACAGCAACTTAATATACTCTACCCTTGCCAGTGTTCCCGAAAGGATTTATCTGAGCGTCATGCGCATCACGGTATTTATGATGGCTATTGTTTAAAGCACCGCTTAAACCCAGACAAACCAGTGTCACTACGGATAAAGTTACCCCAAACGACAATCTCTTTTATTGACACCATCCAAGGAGAAACCGAACAACAACTCATCAAACAGGTTGGTGATTTTGTGATGTTTCGAAAAGACCATGTGTATGCGTACCACCTCGCGGTTGTATTAGACGATCACGAGCAAGGCATTACGGAAGTCTTAAGGGGCTACGATCTTTTAGACAGTACCTACAGGCAAATTCTTCTGCAACAACTATTAAAAATACAAACCCCTAAGTATGCGCACATTCCAGTTATCAATGGTGCGGATGGCGCTAAATTGAGTAAACAGACCTTCGCTGATGACGTGTCTTTATTGCCTATTGAGCAAACCTTACTACGTGTTTTCGAACATCTAAACTTAAAGCCGCCTAAGGAACTGAGCCAATCTCAGCCACGCGAGATTTTACAATGGGGGATTAACCACTGGTCGCTCGATAATATCCAAGCCGAAACGTGTATTCCATTCCATCATTAACTTATCAATTCATCTGTACGTACTTGCACTATTTCAATAGAATCTTAGATGAACCATGAGAAGTGACCCAGATGACCGCCAAAACTAACGATGTATTTGAACAATTCAATGCTTTAATCGGCCGTAATATAGCCGAGGAATACAAAGACATCTTAAAGAACTTCCAGGAACAGGGGCTTTTCTATCAGCAGTTAAGTCAAAGCATTAACAGCAATAACAATGACTTATCTAAATTCTGGGATTTGCCCAACACGCTTGGTTTTAATGCACACAATGAAGAACAACCGGCTTGGATAAAATCAATTATTGAGATGAATTTTCCTCAAAGTGACTCTCCTTCATCAACAATAGAAGCCATTAGTCAGCTGTTAAACCAAATACCTCAGCAAATACTGGATGGCTTTAAAGAGCTACAAACTAGTACTGCCGCAATGAGCGCATTTCATGCCGAATTGAGCCAACTCGCAATGCAACGGTTTGAAGCCTTACAAAGCGACTTTAACGACAAATCAAGCGAACAACTTTTTGCACATTGGCTAAAAGCTGGGGAAGAGGCGTTTAATGACATCAGTCAACGAGACGACTACATTAAAGCTCAACACGCGCTTTTCGAATCATTAAGTAAATTTAAAAAAAACCAGCAGAACACATCCGAACAGCTGTCCAATCTATTTGCTCTACCTTCACAACAAACACTAGACGATTTACAAAAAGGCTTACACCAACTGCGGCTTGAATTTGCGGAATATAAAGAACAAACCGACGCAAGCATTGAAAAATTAACCGCCCGCCTTGCTAAACTCAAGTAATATTCCTAAACAATGCCAGCCAGCACCACGCAATACAACGACATTTGGCAAGATGATTTTGTCTTACTGATGGAGCAATTGAGTCATACAGACAGGCAATCACCGCCTGAGGTTGGCACCCGCGCTAAAGAGCTAGTCTACAGCGAAAACAAGCTGAGACTATTTCGTTATACAGCGTTAGCCGTAAAACAAAAAAAGACGCCTATCGTCATAACGTACGCGTTGGTCAATCGCCCCTTTATTACCGATTTAGAGCCAAAAAGGTCACTCGTTCTTCGCCTACTGGAACACGGCTACCCCGTCTACCTCATTGACTGGGGCTACCCCGATAGCACGGACCGCTTTACCAACCTTAATGATTACATTAACGGTTATCTTTACCGCTGTGTTCAACGGGTTAAACGCGATTCGAAAAGGGAAAAAATCGACCTATTAGGTATTTGCCAAGGCGGTGTTTTTTCTTTGTGCTATTCGGCATTACACCCGAGCGATATTCGAAAATTAGTGACCTTGGTCACGCCAGTAGATTTTCATGCCGAAGGCAATACATTGAACCTTTGGATAAACCGCATGAACGCTAACATCTTAGCCAACGACACAGGCAATGTATCCGGTAAATTAATTAGCCAGCTGTTTAAAACACTGAAACCATTTCAGTTAAGCCGTGAAAAATACCGACAGATTAAGCGCCTAGTGAGTAAAAAAGAAAACCTAGACACGTTTTTACGCATGGAAAATTGGCTAAACAGCGGTCCAGATTTAACCGCTGTTGCCGCAAGAGAGTTTCTAACCGACTTCTATCAGCAAAACCGCTTACACAAAAAAACCTTAACGATTAATGGAAACTCTGTGCAATTAGGACAGATTAAGTGCCCAGTTTTAAACTTGTACGCGACTCGGGACCATATCGTGCCGCCGGCTTGTGCACGCGCACTGAGCGAACATATTAAGCCAAGACTTTACCAAGAACACCCTTTAAATGGCGGCCATATCGGCGCATTCACTAGTCTAAAAACTCAATCCAAACTCATCAACACATTAACCAACTGGTTAGGCTAAACCGCGGTTATTTTTCTGTCGGCTTATTGGATAGCGTCATGCTATTGGTCATCGCATCCCACATGGTTTTTTGCAAGCCTTCCATCGCTGACATTTGCTCTGGCATCGGCATGTACATTTTCAACAGCTCTGACATATCATTCGACTCAATGGCCATCAACATTTTTTCACGAATCTTTTCCATCGCCTCTTTTTGTATGCTTTGAACTTCTGGCAAGCCGAGTAGTTCTCTCATTTCCTGAGGTGTGGCATCAATTTCAATCGTCGCTTTCATAGTAACCTCTTGTTAATCACCCGCTTAGATTAATAACATTAAGCTAAGCGAGTTTAATTAAACTCTCTATTTTTTAGCATCGCCTTCGGTCATTGGGCGTCCCGATGGTTTAGGCATTTGTAATTTCGCCACCGGTTTAGGCGCTGCTTTCTTGACTACCGGTTCAGGCGCTGTTTTCTTGGCTGCCTGTTTAGGCGCTGCTTTCTTGGCTACCGGTTTAGGCGCTGTTTTCTTGGCTACCGGTTTAGGCGCTGTTTTCTTGGCTGCCGGTTTAGGCGCTGTTTTCTTGGCTGCCGGTTTAGGCGCTGTTTTCTTGGCTGCCGGTTTGGGCGCTGCTTTCTTGGCTACCGGTTTAGGCGCTGCTTTCTTGGCTACCGGCTTAGGCGCTGCTTTCTTAAGACTGGCTTTTACAACCATTGAGGGCGCTTCTGTCAGGCCTTCTTTAATTAAAGCAGCCATCGCTTGCTTGGTTTCCATCGCAATCTTAACCGAGTTTTGCGCGCTTTCTAATACCTTTTCTGACAACTCCTTATACAAACTCGATTGCAAGTTCATCAGCTCAGCCATTGTGGTCGCCTTGGTGACTGTTTCAGCCTTTTTCATGCTACCTTCTAAACAGCTAGACACCATATCCATTTGCAATTTCGTCAACTGCTTTATGGATTTAGTATTTAAGGTATTGATCTTCTTCAGCGAATCGTTGGCTTTTTTGCTTAACTGCGCCCACTGTTTAATTAAGTCTTTTTGCATTTTCCCACTCCTTTGTTATTTAAATATAAAAAACGCTAAGTCAGTAGTATCTTTTACTTAGCACGCTGTCAATAAAAAAGGCGGTCAAATGACCGCCTTTTTAGCAAATAACTACCGTCTCTCTAGAAACTGGTGAATAAGCCACCATTAACCGGAATATTAGCACCGGTGATGTAGCTCGCATCGCCTGACGCTAAGAAACCAACTGTATTTGCAATTTCTACAGGTTGCCCCAAACGTTGCATTGGAATTTGAGACACTAGGTTTTCACGAATCTTTTCGTCTATTGCCATAACCATGCTGGTTGCAACGTAACCAGGGCTAACTGAATTAACCGTAATGCCTTTACGCGCAACTTCTTGTGCCAATGCCATGGTAAACCCGTGCATACCCGCTTTAGCAGCTGAATAATTTGTTTGGCCAAATTGACCACGCTGACCATTCACAGATGAGATATTGATAATACGGCCAAATTCTCTAGCTAACATGAAATCTAACACGCTCTTAGTCATGTTAAACACACCATCTAAATTGGTAGATAACACCGCATCCCAATTAGCTTCATCCATGTTTTTCAAGAAACCATCACGTGTAATGCCTGCGCAATTAACCAATACGTCAACCGGGCCGACTGTTTCTTCCACGCGTTTAACCATATTTCCACAGGCTTCAAAATCAGTCACGTCTGCTTCTTCTACCAAAAAGTCAAAACCTGCTGTTTTTTGTTCGGCAATCCATGCATCCGCTTTTTCAATTTCCTTATTGAATGTTGTCGCAACAACGGTATAACCACTTTCGGCTAATTTTCTCGATATTTCCGAGCCAATACCACCTAAACCGCCTGTTACTAATGCAACTGAATTACCCATATCTTAAAGTACCTTTGTTTGATTAAAAAAACATTGAAATTACCGCGCCGAAAAATAGCAAATATCGCAAGTCAAGTCAACAGATAGAAGCATCAGAGCATAGCTCAATATGTATATTGAGCTATGCTCTGATGCTTTACGTGTAAGTTACATTCATTTACTCGGTCTAATTTGTTAGTTGTACAATACAATTAAAAATATGACTAACACGAGTAAAAAACATGCTATTGATTATTTCTCCTGCAAAAACCTTAGATTATGCAACACCCGTCAACACGGCCGTGTATTCACAACCTGAATTTTTACAAGATTCTGCTGAATTGATTGATCAATTAAAAACGCTGTCACCTTCTGATGTGTCATCGCTGATGAGTATTAGCGACAAGCTGGGCGTATTAAATAGCAACCGCTTTATCGAATGGCGCACACCATTTACACCCGACAATAGCAAACAAGCTGTATTGGCATTTAAAGGTGACGTGTACGAAGGCATGTCAGCCAATACATTTACCGAAGACGATTTAAACTGGGCAAACAACCACTTGCGTATTTTATCTGGCTTATACGGCCTACTTAAGCCATTAGACTTGATGCAACCGTATCGACTTGAAATGGGCACACGCTTTAACAACCTACGCGGCAAGAATTTATACGAATTCTGGGGTGATAAAATCACCGATAAAATTAACCACGAGATGGCGAATCAGAAAAGTCCTGTGTTGATTAACTTGGCGTCAAACGAGTATTTTAAATCCGTTAAACCAAAACGCCTGAATGCTGCCGTTATCACACCCGTCTTCAAAGATTGGAAAAACGACAAATACAAAATCATCAGTTTTTACGCCAAAAAAGCACGCGGCATGATGAGCGCTTATATTATTAAAAATCGCTTAGAAAGCCCAAGCGACATTAAACAATTTGATACGGCTGGGTATGCCTACTCAGCCGAGCAATCGACTGAAAACGAATGGGTGTTTTTGCGCAAAGAAGCGGTTTAGTCATCTAAGGTTTCCGCTTCTAACGATAAATACACCAAGTAAGCGTTTTTACGGTTTGCTTCTTTAAATGCAGGTAATTCAGAAAACGCCGACCAATCGGTTTGTTGATAAGCTTCATCGAAGGCTTGAAGCTCATCCACTGCCAGCCCCATTTCCCCTCTGACAAACGCTAAATAACGGCGCGTAAGCGACACCGTTTTAGTCGGCTCTTTCGCCGCCGCGCCGTGCCCTGGAATGAGCCCTTGTAACGACTGCACTTCCATTTTTTCGAGCGTCTCTAACCAAAACTTGCTATCTGAGCTACCTAAATAAGGCACGCGACCTTCAAAAATAAGATCGCCTGAAAATAACACGCGATCATTTTCAATGTACAAAGTCATATCACCGTCTGAATGCGCTGGGCCAACAATGTTCATCAAAAATTTAATCCCACCCAAGGTGAAACTTTCAGATTGTTTTACAATCCTGTCTGGTTTAACAATATAGGTTTCATCGTCCACCCAAGGAAATAGCGAAATCCGTCGCTCCTCAAGGCGTTCCCTACCACGTGTTGAATCTATATATTTATACGCGCCGATGGGTGCTAGAACTTCTGCTCCCTGTTCTTTGAAGACCTGCGCACCGTATATATGATCCGCATGGTAATGGCCAAGAATGAGCTTAACGATGGGTTGATCGGTTATTTTCCTAATCTCACCCAGCAGCTTATTTCCCAACGAAGGTGAACCTAATGCATCATAAACAACCACCCCTGCCGGCGTAATCACAAACCCTGCGTTGGAGACAAATCCTTCGTTTTCAGTTGCTGTGCCCGACATGCCTTTAACGTACCAAGCATGTTCCGACACTTGAACCGGCATCATTTCCACGCCACTTTCTGCGTATTCTTTGGCTGCCAATGCCCAACTAACCATCAAGCATATTGACGTCAGTATGATTTTTGCATTAAACATTCATCTATCAACAGAACTTTTAGTTATTAGTCTGTGATTAATATAACTCGAATAGCGTCCAGTTTAAATGACGCCCGTTCAATATGTGACGTTAAATCGGCAATACGCTCCTTTTGCTCTGTCATTTCCGACTCTCGGATATTGGGGTTAACCTGAGCCAGTGCCTCCAATCTATCCAAATTGTTTGATTCATGTAGCTGCATATCGCTAATACTTTCTTGAACTAAGGCCTCTTGGTGCTCAATCACCAAGCCTTCCGCTTTTCCAATCAGCGATTTGATCGCTTCTTGCCCGTGCTCAACAATGTTCAATGCGATCGGTTTTTTAACGTAGGTGAGCCTCGATGCAATATGCTCCGGTTTAAGGATATTGGTCATATCCAGCCCATTTGAACCCACCACGATTCGTTTCATGGTTTTGGGCAAATAACGATGTAATTGCAAGCGTTTAGGCGCGGGGCAATGCGTCGTAAAAATGGCTTCTAAAATTAATGTGCCAGCCGGTATGGGCGGTAACGCCATCGTACAAAAGGTAGCATTACCAAATTCGCTATTAATAATCTGCTCCATCGCACCGACTACCATCGGGTGTTCCCACGTTAAAAAGTGGAAGTCTTCACGCGACAAGGCAATTTTTCGATTAAACGTTGCGGTTAAACCATCTTCAGACAGCCCCGGGAAATTCTCTGCTTGCATGTGTCCAGTCGGCTTAATAACGATGCTATCTTCACTGTGATACTGCTGCTCAACACCAAAACTTTCAAACACGTCTTCCATGTAATGCGACAATTCTAAATGGCTTGATGACAGGCTGATGTCATCAATAATAATTTGCGCGTCTTCTTTTCTGCACGAGTTAAGTTCTAACATTAAGTCGCGCCCTGCATGCATATCCTCAATGCTTTGAGCCATCAAAACACTGGTTTTCTCGATAATGACATCGAACTCTTCATCCGAGCTATCATCTAACAACGCCTCTTTCAAATCGTCTTTAACCGCCGCATACACATGGTGACCGGTTGAGCAAACATGACTAAAGGCGTTAAGTCCTTTGTCGTACCAGTTCATTAAACGCTGCTGCGCTGAACCGGTAATACAAGGCACATGAATGTGTACCGTACCCGTTTGACCAATACGATCTAAACGCCCAATGCGCTGTTCCAACAAGTCAGGGTTTAGCGGCAAATCAAATAAAACAAGGTGATGTGCAAATTGGAAATTGCGCCCTTCACTGCCAATTTCAGAACACACCAATATTTGAGCACCCTCTTCAGCGTCCGAGAAATACGCGGCCGCTCTATCCCTAGCGATTAAACTCATGCCTTCATGGAATACCGCGGCAGAGGTTGTTGTACGCATTTTTAAATAGTCATGCAGCTCTTCCGCTGTTTGCTGTTGCGCGCAGATGAGCAAAACTTTTTCATCTTTATTCGCCTCTAACCAATCCATTAACCAAGTCACACGCGGGTCAACATCTAACCAGTCTTCTCCCAGTAACACCTCGGGCAACAACGCATTGATTAAGGCCACGTTATTATCTAACTCAAATTCAGCCTCTACATCCAATTCAGGCAGAAGATGAGGGTGTAATTGCCTCGACGAGAACACGTCGATATTTTCACGCGTATTACGGAATAACACTCGTCCCGTACCGTGACGATCCAGTAGCGCATCGATAATCGATTGAAGCTCAATATCGTCTTGCGACAACATATCTGCTCCTAACAAGCCCACTAAGGCCTGTTTTAGTGCCGAGTCAGCTAACGCCTCTTCGGTGGATGACGCCTCCAGTAACTGCTTAATCAAATCGTTAACGTGCTGATAACCTGTCTGCTCTGCTTTAAAGGCGGCCAAGTCATAATAACGGTCAGGGTCGAGTAAGCGTAGACGAGCAAAGTGACTGGTCACGCCGAGTTGTTCTGGCGTTGCTGTTAACAACAATAAGCCAGGCACCTCGTTTGCAAGTTCTTCTATGCAGCGGTATTCCTTGCTGATCTTATCTTCATTCCAAAATAGGTGGTGCGCCTCGTCAACAATCATCAAATCCCAATTCGCGGCCACGGCCATTGCGTGATAATTCGGCTGTTCAGACAAAAATGACAGCTGGCAAAGTACCAATTGCGCTGTTTCAAACGGGTTAATATCCCCCTCTTCTCGAATCGCATCGCAGCGTTCGTGGTCTAAAATGGTAAATGACAAATTGAAACGTCGCAGTAACTCCACCAACCATTGGTGAATCAATGCATCAGGCACCACAATCAAGGCTCGTTCGATTGAACCGGTTAACAGTTGTTGATGCAGTATCAAGCCCGCTTCAATTGTTTTACCTAAACCCACCTCATCCGCTAACAAAATGCGGGCTGAGGTTCGCTCAGTCACTTTCTTAGCAATGTAAAACTGATGCGGTAACAACTGAACACGTGGGCCGGTTAAGCCAAAATTTGAAGATTGGTCTAATTTTCGTTGGAAATCCAATGTTTTAAGACGCAAATCAAATAATTTGTTTTTATCAATTTGGCCGGTAAATAAACGACTTTGTGGTTTATTAAAGGCCCCCACACTGTCCAAATCAACCTCGTGCAACACCATCTCTTCACCCTGTTCATCCGTACACAGGTACATCATGCAATGGTTGTGCTCTTGAGTTTGCCCAACCGTCAGCGTTGCACCATCAATATGGCGAACCGTATCGCCCACACTATAGATAACGCGACTGAGTGGTGCGTTATCCAGCGCATAAACACGCGTTTCTTCAACTGCTGGAAAAAACACCGTGGTATGGCGTCCTTCTATAGACTCCACCATGCCAAGGCCCAACTCAGATTCTGAATGGCTAACCCAACGTTGCCCCGGGTGAAAATTCTGCTGACTCATCGATTAACAATCCTTCCGTCCAATTAAAAAGGCGTGGATGATAAGAGGTATCTTCATCTTCCGCAACGCAATATTATACCCAAAGAGTATAAGTTTAATCAGATCGGCACCGCTGCTTTAAATGTGTTTTTCATCCAGTTCACGTGTTAGACGAATTTGCGCGGCAATCTCTTCAATAGAAATAGACGTCACGTTTAAAAAAGGAACATTTTCTAACTGAAATAATTCTTCTACTTGCGACACTTCACGTTGGCAAGTTCGCAAAGAGGCGTAGGGGCTTCCTGGTCGACGCTCTTCCCGAATTCGACTCAATTGTTCTGCGCTTATCGTTAGACCAAATAGTTTCTTTTTGTGCGGCTTGAGTGCACGAGGCAAACTGTAATTATCCAAGTCACTGTCGGTAATTGGAAAATTTGCGGTAAAAATCCCATATTGAAGCGCAAGGAATAGCGAGGTAGGTGTTTTTCCTGTCCTAGACACCCCCACCAAAACCACATCAGCTTGGTCGTAGCGATCTAGTCGCGCACCATCATCATATTCAAGTGCATAGTTAACTGCGCGTATGCGAGATTCGTAGGAACTTTTATCTACTAAACCATGGCTTTTGCCAACTTCATGAGAAGACTCCTGCCTAAGATCACTCTCCATTCTAGAAATATAATCACTAAAT
>DUCA01000206.1 GCA_012960055.1 Cycloclasticus sp. | reverse complement strand
ACGGCTTCACCAAAGCATTGGCGCGTGAAACTGCACGCAAAGGCGTAACGGTCAACACAATCTCTCCGGGTTATGTTGCAACACCAATGGTAATGGCAATTGCTGAAGACGTTCGTAAAAAAATTGAAAACGGTATTCCAACAGGTCGCTTATGTAAGCCTGAAGAAATTGCTCACGGTATTTCATTTTTAGCCAGTGAATTGGCGGCCTACACAACAGGCTCTGATTTGAGCATGAACGGCGGCTTGTTCATGCATTAAGCTTGAAGGGGCTGCTTAATTGCAGCCCTTTTTTTACCAAGAAATAAAAACAGATAGCATTTTAGGGGAAGAAAATAGATGGCAATCAAAAAAATTTATAAAGTAACAGATGAAGTAGCTGCTCGAGCGCACATTAATAAAGAACTATATGACGCTGAATATAAGCGTTCGATTGAAGATACGGACGGTTTTTGGAATGAGAAGGCTAAAGAGTTTGTAACCTGGTCGAAAGAGTGGGATACCACGGTTGAATATGACTTCCCTAAAGGAGAAATTAAGTGGTTTAAAGGCGGCAAGTTAAACGTTAGCGTTAACTGTTTGGATCGTCATTTAGAAACACGCGGTGATCAACCAGCGATTATCTGGGAAAGTGATGACCCAGAAGTAGATAAAACATACACATACAAAGAGCTTCACGCAGAAGTTTGTAAGTTTGCGAACGGGCTTAAGTCCTTAGGTGTTAATAAAGGCGACCGTGTTTGTATTTACATGCCGATGGTGGCAGAAGCTGCTATTGCGATGCTAGCTTGCGCCCGAATTGGTGCGGTTCACCTTGTTGTATTTGGAGGCTTCTCAGCGGATGCGCTTAAAGATCGTATTGCTGATTCTGAAACAGCGTTAGTTATTGTTACGGACGAAAGTATGCGTGGTGGTAAAGCTGTGCCATTAAAAACCAATGCCGATAGAGCGTTAGAAAGTTGTCCGCTCGTTAAGAATATGGTCGTTGTAAAACGCACTGGTGGCGACATTGCCTGGAAAGAAGGTCGTGATGTTTGGTATCACGAATTACTTGAAAATGCATCTGAAGAATGTCCTGCAGAAGAGATGGACTCAGAAGATCCATTGTTTATCCTTTATACATCTGGCTCAACAGGTAAACCTAAAGGTGTTGTGCACACAACAGGTGGTTACTTGTTACACGCTACGATGTCGCACAAATATGTTTTCGACTATCACGACGGTGATGTTTATTGGTGTACAGCCGACGTGGGTTGGGTAACAGGTCATACCTATATTGTGTACGGCCCACTAGCCAATGGCGCTCGAACACTCATGTTTGAAGGTGTGCCAACGTACCCAGATGCCTCACGTTTTTGGAAAGTTGTAGAGAAGCACAAAGTTAATATTTTCTACACAGCCCCAACGGCGATTCGTGCGCTGATGGCGAAAGGTGACAGCTATGTAGAAGCCTGTGATTTAAGCAGCCTAAGGCTTTTAGGTAGCGTGGGTGAGCCAATTAACCCAGAAGCATGGGAGTGGTATTACCATAAGGTTGGCGGTGGTCATTGCCCGATTGTTGACACCTGGTGGCAAACTGAAACGGGTGGTATCTTAATGACTCCACTTCCTGGTGCAACGGATTTAAAACCGGGTTCTGCGATGCAACCTTTCTTTGGTGTTGAGTTTGGTTTGGTTGATAACGAAGGTAGCGAAGTAACGGGCAATCCTGCAGAAGGTATTTTGGTGATTAAGAAGCCGTGGCCGGGCATGTTTAGAACGTTATTTGGTGATCACCAGCGTTATATTGATACTTATTTTGCTAACTACCCTGGTTTGTATTTCCCGGGTGATGGCGCGCGTCGCGATGAAGATGGC
>DUCA01000205.1 GCA_012960055.1 Cycloclasticus sp. | reverse complement strand
TTAAGTGTAGGTAGTCCTTGATCATGATACATGGCTAGAACGACGTCGTGATTCTTTAGAATGGGCGGATTGAAGGCGGTGTCGGCGGGTAAGGGGCCGGTTAATTTTAAACCTTTTTCGCGTAAAGCGTCGAGAGCTGGAATGATCGTTTCGAGCTCTTCTAGGCCTAAATGACCGTTTTCACCCGCGTGCGGATTGAGCCCACAAACGGCGATACGCGGGGATTGAATAGAAAATTTTTTTTGTAAGTCGTGGTGAAGTATGCTGATGATTTTTTCTAGTAAAGGTCGTGTGATGGCTTGGCTAACGTCTTTGAGTGGTAAGTGCGTTGTTGCTAAAGCGACTTTTAGTTTTGTTGCTGTTAGCATCATCACCGGGAAGCCACCGCAGACCTCAGCAAAAAATTCCGTGTGTCCAGAAAAAGGAATATTGGCTTGGTTGATAATGCTTTTTTGTACCGGACCGGTAACAACCGCGTCACACGTTTTATCCATACACAGTTGAGCTGCAATCCTCAGTGTTTCGATAACATAACGGGCATTACGGGTATCTAGTTTCCCTGGATTTTCTTGCCTAGATAATTTAACAGGGAGTACCTTCAACGTGCCTGCAGTCTGTGTGATGGCAGCATGATTAGGGTCGGCAATTTGGATGTCGATATTCAGCCCTAGTTGATCTGCTCGTCGTTGTAGCAAGTCAGGGTCGGCGATAAAAATAAGCTCACAAGGCCAGTCCTGATTGCAGATTTGCAAACAGATATCCGGACCGATACCCGCTGGTTCGCCAGGGGTAATTGCAATTTTGCGTATATGCACGTGTTAATTAAATAGTGTGCGGAGGAATGCCTAGTTATTTAAACGGTATTCGACATAGGCTTCGTCACGCAACTTTGTCAGCCAAGTTTCAATAGCCGCATCGGCTTTACGTTTTTGTAGTTGCGAACGTGCCTGTGATCGGCGCATTAATTGCGTGTTATCTTGTTGTTCACGTCCTAGAACTTGTATTAAATGCCAGCCAAATTGGGTTTGAACTGGTAGGCTTATTTGATTTATTTCTAGAGCATTCATTGCAGTTTCAAATGCAGGCACCAAGGCGCCAGGTTGAACCCAATCAAGGTCGCCGCCGCTAATAGCAGAGCCCCTGTCTTCAGAATTTGTCCGAGCTAACAGAGTGAAGTCTTCACCGTTTTCAAGACGTTCTTTTATATTAAGCAGCCGTTCCTGGGCGATTTTATCGTTGACGAGGGCGTTAATTTTTAAAAGAATATGGCGGACGTGGGTTTTGGTCACCATGACTTTTTGTTGGCCGCGGGTTTCAAATAATTTAATGATATGAAATCCGCTGGGGCTTTGAATGGTAGTTGAATGCTCACCCGCTTCCATTTTTTCGACATAAGGGGTTAATAAAGAGGGCATTTGAGCGAGCTTCATCCATCCTAGGTCGCCACCTTCAAGTGCGTTGTTAGCGTCAGATTGAGCAATAGATAAGGTTGAGAACTTTCTGCCGTTATTTAAAGAGTTAATAATACGGTCAGCTTTTTTCTTTGCTTTTTCTATTTGTTGCGGAGAGGCATCTTCAGGGGTTGCAATGAGGATGTGGCCTAAACGGTACTCAGTGGATTGATCACCTTGGCTTTGCATTAGTAGTTTCAAGAAACTAGCTACTTCTTGTTCGGAGACCTTGACTTCGTGGTGCACGTAGCTGGACTGAACCCGTCGAACTAACATTTGGTCTCGAATAGATTTTTTGAATGATTTTAAGGTAACGCCGTCTTTTTGCAGTACCGCTAGAAATTTCTCGGACGATAGTTTATTCGCGTTTGCAATGCGATCGATTGAATCTAGTATGTCAGCGTCAGAGATTTTAATTGCACTACGTCGTGCGATCTGCAATTGTAGTT
>DUCA01000204.1:10868-11161 GCA_012960055.1 Cycloclasticus sp. | reverse complement strand
AACATAGGCGCTTGCTTAACAATTTGACCGTGCTGGTTAACAATAGCCGTTAACCCTGTGTTGGTGGACCTGAGCAAAAAACGGCCACTTTCTAAGGCGCGCATTCTTGCCATCTGCAAGTGTTGATACGGCGCTATGGTGTCGCCAAACCACGTGTCATTACTCACATTAATCAAGTATCCGGCATCGGGCAAACCATCAATAGACGATTGTTGAAACACGTCTTCATAACAAATTGACGAGGCAAAGGGGTAACCTGCCCCCTGTAATAAAGGTTGATTGTCACCACCCGC
>DUCA01000204.1:0-10741 GCA_012960055.1 Cycloclasticus sp. | reverse complement strand
AAGTCTGTTGATTGGCGAACGCTGTACAAACCATTGTAGTAATCACCCGTCCCTTCCGGCATCACAGGCAAGCCGAGCACAATATCAGTCCCGAAGGCTTCCGCTTCCTTTTTTAAGGCCGGTATTAATGTGTTCTGCACAACGTGATAAAACGCTGGAATCGAGGTTTCCGGCCAAACAATTAAGTCCACGTCACGTTGTTGCCGTGTCATTTGCATGTAAATATCAAGATTCGTTTGTCGAAAGGACCGTAACCACTTAATTTCTTGCGGTATATTTCCCTGTAGCAAAGCCACGTCAATAGGCTCGCCGGCAGGCTCAACCCATTTCATCTCTTGAAGCCCCAAGCCCAATAGCCATGATGTAAGAACCAGCACGCTGGCAAATACCTTATGCGTCTTTTTGACGCACAGCATCAAGCACATAACCGCACCCGCCGTTAAGGCAACAAACCACGACACACCCAACACACCCAATATGGGCGCCCAACCTGACAACCAGGTATCAACCTGGCTAAAGCCTAGAGATAACCAAGGGAAACCGGTAAATAACACACCGCGTAATGCTTCTAATGCTAGCCATAAGATTGGCACTGCCAATAAGTAACGCACAACAAGATGGTGTTGGAAATAACGGTTCAGCACGTAGGCAAATAACGACATGTAAAGTGCTAAAATCGCCACCATGGCGAGCATAATAATGACCGCCAGCCATAACGGCGCATGAGCAAAGTGATGAATACTAAAGTAAACCCAGTACACACCGTGACCGAAATACCCCCAACCAAAAGCGTAACCAGCTTTTGCAGCTTGTAAAGGAGCTAATGGTTTGAGTGCGAATAAAAAACACAGCAATGACACAATGGCCATCACCGGCAAATCGTAGGGTGCAAACGCAAGCGGCATCAGCGCGCCTGATAGCAACGCTAATAAGATAGGTTTTGCCTGGTTAAACCGCTCCATCAGTGTGCCCGGAAAGTCTTGGCTAATTACGCTTCAGCAGAAGAATCAGTAATCGTCATGCGAAGCAAATGCACGCGCCGCTTATCGGCCCTTAATACCTCAAACAAAAAGCCATCAATTCGGGTTGTTTCTCCATGTGCTGGCACATGTCCAAAGCTTTTAACCACCATGCCGCCAACCGTATCGACATCATCGTCTGCATAGTCTGTTGAAAAACGCTCATTAAAATCGTCAATTTCCGTTAACGCTTTAATATTAAATTCTGTGTCGTTACGCTGAAGGATGAACGCCTCTTCTTCAAAATCGTGTTCATCTTCTATCTCGCCAACAATTTGTTCCAACACATCCTCAATGGTAATAAGACCAGCAACTGAACCGTATTCATCAATCACAATCGCCATATGGTTTCGGTTAGCCCTAAATTCGCGCAACATGACATTCAGGCGTTTGCTCTCAGGGACGAAAATAGCGTGGCGCATCACATCCCTGACATCAAATTTTCGAGTCTTTCCTGCTGCCGCATAGCTCAATAAATCTTTCGCCAATAAAATCCCCGCCACTTGCGAGGTTTCTTCGTCTTGAACTGGGAAACGTGAGTGCGCAGAGTCAATCACCAAGGGGTAAATGTCATCCAAACTGGCTTCTCTTGGAATAAACACAATCTTTGAACGGGGAATCATAATATCGCGCACTTGCAATTCAGATACCTGCAACACCCCTTCGATCATAGCCAACGCGTCCTGACCCAATAAATTCCTTTTTTCAGCATCACGCATCAGCTGCACCAAGTCCTCTCGGTCTTGTGGCTCGCCCATGAGCACCCGTCCTAAACGTTCAATCCAGGATCTGTTTTCACTTTTGTCGGTTTGCGACTGACTCATCTTAGTTAATTCTCATACGGGTTATTAATGCCAATACTGCTTAATAAATCAATTTCTATTGCTTCCATCACCAGCGCATCATCTTCATTGACGTGGTCATAGCCTTGGAGATGTAAACAGCCATGAATTACCATATGCGCCCAATGCGACAATACTGGCTTACCTTGCTCTTTAGCTTCTTTAGCAACGACGGGCGCACAAATCACAAGGTCGCCTAAAATATCGTCGCTTATCGCATCACTTGGCAACTCTTCTGGCATCTCAAACGGAAAGCTTAAGACGTTTGTTGGGCCTTTCTTTTGGCGATACGTTTCATTTAATTCAGCCGACTCTTCCTCATCGACCAGTCGAATAACAAGCTCCGCTAAGCGACGTTGCGCGGTCGCCAAATCAACCCATTTAATTAACACGTCATTGTCTGGCAAGACTGAGCAATTACTCAATATTTGTACATCAATTCTCACGACTGGGTGTTTTCCTCATAGGCTATTACGATTTTTTGCACGATCGGATGGCGCACAACATCCGAGCCTTTGAACTGAGTAAAGCTGATACTTGGGATGTTTTTTAGGATTTTTGTTACCAATTTCAAACCCGACTCTGTGTGCCTAATATCACCGGTGATAACAACCGTTGAACCAAAACCAATACGGGTTAAAAACATTTTGATTTGTTCCGGCGTAGTGTTCTGCGCTTCATCTAGAATAATAAAAGCATCGCTGAGTGTACGCCCTCGCATAAAAGCTAGCGGGGCTATTTCAATGATGTTTTTTTCAATCAATTTCTCAACTCGCTCGACACCCAGCATTTCATACAACGCATCGTACAAAGGCCGTAAATACGGGTTGATTTTTTCACTTAAATCGCCCGGCAAAAAACCCAGACGTTCACCCGCTTCTACAGCAGGTCTGGCCAAAATAATACGCGCCACTTTCTCAGATTCCAATGCTTCTACCGCACAGGCCACCGCCAAGTAGGTTTTACCTGTACCTGCTGGCCCAATGCCAAAAACAATGTCATTTTTCGGAATGCTTTTAACATACGCTTGTTGATTTTTACCGCGCGGTTTAATCAGCTTTTTTCGTGTGTGAATCACCGTCGAATCGTCTATCTCGACTGATTGATTGATATCCATTTGCGTTTCTTGCATCAGTAGGTGCACCTTTCCTGGGGTTAATTGCTCAGCTTCAGTGCTTTGGTACATGCCTTTTAGCGCCGCAATGGCAGCGATAACATGGGCTTCACTACCACTCACACTAAAATGATTGCCACGGTTTTTAACGTCAACATTCAATCGTTTTTCTAGCTGCGTTAGGTGCTCATTAAATTGGCCACACAAATTGGCCAACCGCTTATTATTAGCCGGCTCTAAGCTAACATCTTTAGTTATGTGCTTGCTCAACTAGGAAACTGATTGCCTCTCATGCCTTACAACTGCTGATTTAACCTCAGCCTTCATCATTCGCCCTCTTAAAGAATACGGCAGCGCTTCGGTGATCAAAACATTCACAAACTGCCCAACTAAGCGAGGGTGACCAGCAAAATTAACCACTCGATTATTTTCAGTTCGCCCCGACATTTGCAAGGAGTTTTTCTTCGATTCACCTTCAACTAAAATACGCTGAGTTGTGCCCACCATATTGTTAGATATATCCGCCGTTTGTTGAGTAATGATCTTTTGCAACCGTTCTAAGCGCTGCTTTTTAACAGCCATGTCGACATCATCCGGCATATCCGCTGCAGGGGTTCCAGGCCGCGCGCTAAAGATAAAGCTGAACGAGAAGTCAAAACCGATTTGTTGAATCAACTTAATGGTTTGTTCAAATTCTTCATCAGTTTCTTGTGGAAAACCAATAATGAAATCAGATGAAAAACTCATGTTCGGGCGAATTTCTTTCAACCGCGCCAGCTTCTCAATGTACATGTCAATTTCATGCCCGCGTTTCATTCTAGCTAACACACTGTTACTGCCACTTTGCACCGGTAAATGCAAATGGCTCACCAGCTCAGGAATATCTTCATACGCCTGTATCAAATTGTCTGAAAATTCTTTCGGGTGCGAGGTGGTATATCGAATACGATCGATACCCTCGATGGCTGCCACATAATGTAGTAGCAAGGCAAAATCGGCGATATCGCCATCCGCCATTTCACCGCGATACGCATTCACATTTTGGCCTAACAAATTCACTTCTCTAACACCCTGCGATGCCAAACTGGACACTTCTGTAATCACATCATCTAGCGGGCGACTCACCTCTTCACCACGGGTATAAGGCACCACGCAGAATGTGCAATATTTACTGCAACCTTCCATCACCGATACGAATGCCTTTGGACCTTCCGCACGCGGTTCAGGTAAATTGTCGAACTTTTCAATCTCGGGGAAAGAAATGTCCATGACTAATTTTTTTCGTGTTGTCGCTTCCTTCAGCATGGCTGGCAAACGGTGCAAAGTTTGCGGCCCAAACACCACATCCACATACGGTGCTCTTTTTCGAATAACCTTGCCTTCTTGGCTGGCAACACAACCACCGACGGCAATTAACACATCGGGGTTACGTTCTTTCAGTGGACGCCAACGGCCCAATTGATGAAAAACGCGCTCCTGTGCTTTTTCACGGATTGAGCAGGTATTAAGCAGTAGCACGTCGGCTTCTTTCTCGTTATCTGTTAGTACCAAACCGTGTGATTCAGCCAGCAAATCGACCATCTTCTCAGAATCATATTCATTCATCTGGCAGCCGTGGGTTCGTATAAATAATTTTTTCGTCATATTAAGTGGGATTTTACCACAGAGTCGACCACTATCTGGGGCCGCCGCCCTTCTTAACCATCATCCCTTTTGACGGGTTGTAACCCCATACAGCCACTGCCATAAAAACAATAAATGCAGCCAAGGTATACACAAAAGCATATGAGTTAAACTGGCCATACAAGGCAAAACGAATCAATTCAACGGCTTGTGAAAAGGGGTTATAACTTGCCAAGGTATGCAACAACTCACTGGACTCTTTTATCTTCCACAAGGGATACAAGGCGGTTGACATAAAAAACATCGGAAAAATAACAAAGTTCATCACACCTGCAAAGTTTTCCAGCTGTTTGATAAACGACGATAACAACATGCCTAGTGCGCCCAACATCAAGCCGGCCAACACCAAAGCTGGGAACAAGGTGACATAGCCTAACAACGGTGCTTGGATATCATAAAACCACGCGATCAATAAAAACACGTAGGCCTGCAAAATGGATACCGATGTACCCGCCAATAATTTCCCCATCAACAAAAACCAACGGGGCAAGGGGCTGATTAACAAGGTTTTCATGCTACCCATTTCACGGTCATACACCATCGATAAGGAACTTTGCATGCCATTAAACAGCTGAATCATGCCGATAAGGCCAGCGGCGATGTACACCTCATACAAGATATACGTTTCATATGGTGGAATAATGGCAATACCCAAGGTTGAACGAAAACCCGCCGCAAACACAAACAACCAAACCAATGGCCGCACAAGCGCCGCAATAAAACGTTCACGTTGGCGCAGAAATCGCCATAACTCGCGTTTAATAATGCCTTTTAAGGCAATAACCCCATGACCTAATCTCATGATGCTTTTGCCTGTGTTAATTGTTGAAACGTTTGTGAAATATCATCCGCTGAGCGACCATTACAGACTTCGCTCACCGAGCCTTGCGCCTTAATTGCACCTTGGTGCAGCACAATCAACTGATCAGACGGGTGAATTTCATCAATCAAATGCGTTGCCCATAAAACCGATAAGTTATCGTTTTCACATAAGGCGTGAACATGTTCCACAATGCCTTTGCGGCTGGACACATCTAGGCCAACCGTTGGTTCATCCAACAATAACAACGACGGTTTATGCAACAACGCACGTGCAATTTCCACGCGACGGCGGTGGCCGCCATTAAGCTGCCTAACTTTCTCATTTTGGCGCTCCAGCATACCTTGACGCTCTAATTCTTCTTGAATACGAGCCGTCGCTTGCCTGCGCGTCATGCCGTGCAATGATGCGTGGTAATGCAGGTTTTGCAACACACTTAAATCCATGTCTAGGGTCGTTTGCTGAAACACCACACCTAAATGAGCTAATGCTGCGCAGGACTGCTTTTTAATGTCCCAGCCATTAATTAAAATCTGCCCATCTCGGCTGTTATATAAATGCGTAATTAATGAAAATAAGGTTGATTTACCCGCGCCATTTGGCCCCAGCAAAATAGTGCACTCGCCCGGCCCAATAGAAAAATCAATGTCTTTTAAAGCGGCCTTATTGCCGTAGGCGTAACTGAGTGTTTTGACCGCTAACGAGTCAACTGAAGGATTGCTCATTATTTAACTGCGATACCCCATGGGTAATGCCCCACTCGAATTGATTTGGTGACTTTCAAGTCATCCACATCAATAATTGAAATATCGTTACTCACCCCATTGGTGGTATAAAGTCGTTTTAAATCCGGTGAAAAAGCCAAATTCCAAACCCGCTGCCCAACCAATAAATACTTCGTCACCTTCATCAACTGTATATCCACCACGGCAACACGATTAGCGGGGCCTAATGCCACAAACAACAGCTTATTATTGGGGTGCGCTAATACGCCTACGGGCTGAATCAATTCTTTGTCCACACCGGGGATTTTAAAATGTAATTTACCTGTAATTTGCTTTGTTGCCACATCAAGACGGGACAATGAACCCGCAATTTCAGACGTGACGAACAGCCATTCGTTATTGACCGAAAATTCTGCCGCTCTAGGACGGGGGTCAACCAATGTATTCTCTTTGATGCGTTGATCAGCCGGATCTATCCAATGCACCATATTAGTGGTTTCAGATGTATTCACCACCCATTTTCCATCACGAGTAATCGCAATACCCTCCGGCTCAACACCCACCGCTATTTCCGCTAAGGCCGTTTTTTTCTCTAAATCAATCACCGTGACAATGTTGTCATCTTCATTCGACACATACAGTAATCGGCCATTAGGGTGAATCTTAAATAACTCTGGGTCTTCACCTGACGGCAATTCACCAATCACCTTCAAGGTATTGATGTCTAAAATTTGTATCGTGT
Source organism: Cycloclasticus sp. (assembly GCA_012960055.1). GTDB lineage: Bacteria > Pseudomonadota > Gammaproteobacteria > Methylococcales > Cycloclasticaceae > Cycloclasticus. Next base: position 3,796 of record DUCA01000204.1, on the reverse strand, counting down.
CATCGTCACTGGCCGCGACATACAGCAAGCTTTGGTCTTTACTTAATGCAATACCACGAGGCCGCTGACCCAACGGCACTGTTTTTAACAGCTTGCCCGTTTCGCCATCCACCACCGCTAAGGCATTGTCTTTTTCCAAGGTGATATACAAAGTGTCGGCCACACTGATCGGTGTACAGGCAACTAAGAACAGGGCTAAATACAATTTATTCATAACTTAAAACTCGCAACTAGATTCCGGGCTATCATAACCCAGTGTATCGAGGTAAGTACGTGGGTGTAAGAATTCTTTATGCGGCATAACCGACACAATAGAGCGCGCCGTAGCCAGCAAAACGGGCTGTCTTAATTGTTGATTCCAATGCCTAAACGTCAGCTTAACCCCTTTGAAACCAGCAAGGCTAAACTCCTCACTTAACAAAAACGTTTTAATATCGGCCGCCGCCACACTCTTAGCACGCGTTACCGCCTCACCTACAGCACGCACCGCTAACCACGAGGCATAATCCACATCGTTCATCCAACGCCCTGCTTGTTCATAAAAACGATTTTGCATTTGCACAGCACCCCAACGTTCATGCGTTCGATGCCACGCCCTTGGCACCAGCCCTTGAGTACCAATAATAGGCCGAGGCAACCACGTATTCATTGCTAAATACTCACCAAACAAACCCTTAACGTCGGCCACCACTAAAACATCGTAATCTGAGCCTTGTGTGAAAACAGGAATATCCGCCTGCGCTGTTCTGCGCGCATCATGATCAAAATTCCAAGTTTTTTCTTCCACAATTTTAACGCCAAAACGCTTTGCTGAATGTTTCAGAGCTTTTGCAAAATTAACGTCGGCGGTATCTTTGCCTTTAACTAAAAACCATTTATTCCAACGCTTCTTTAACATGAACTGAGCCAACGCATCCGCTCGCATGGCGTCACTGGGAATCATATGAAACGTATTAGCACTGCAGCTTTTATTTCTTAATACGTTGTCAGCCGAAGACACATTAAACAACAACACCTTTTTGGCACTCGGTAACTTAAAAAATGACTTTAATGTGGCGGTTTGCACATCCGTAATGATGTATTCGTAACCGTTCGTAACTAACTGCTCGAATACTTGAGCTACATTACCACCCACCGGCACTTCTACATGTTTCAAATCATACTGGTGCCCAGTAAACCGCCCTGTTGTATTATTGTCTTTTATACCTAACACGGCCCCTTGAACCCCTTTATCAGTTAAAATAGGATCAAGGTTTGATAGTGCCGGTGGCGTTGCTAGCTTCTGCGTTAAAAAAGCCAACTTGATGTTAACGTTTTGGGATTGCGCATAGCCAGAAAAAATCACAAGTGCACCAAACAATACGCATTTTTTTAATTTTTTAATCATGCGCCAAATAATACCTTATAAGCGTTAATGCATGATGAACAAACTGATGAAGAATCAAACCAGGCCTCAATCTCAATTTTATTGTTGATTCATTTTCAGTAACTGCAGATTACCACCCCGCACTGCTCTATACTTGGAGCCAGAACAGGCAGGCAAAAAAAAAGCGACCCATAAAGAGTCGCCAAGAGGAGGAGAACATTATTAAATTCAGTAGGATTGCTTAGCAAAGCTACTGCAACAATGTAATAATGATTATATATTGCCATGCAGCATTCGTCAATACTTATTTTATCATATGATCACAATTTGCTCGCAAACAGGATCGAAAACAATAGCTTATAGATAAGCAATTTTTTAAAAACCACTATGAAAATCAAAAGAATCTCCGAACACCCAAGCTTATATGTTTTAGAGAACCAACCCAAAAAAACGTCTCGAACACCTATCTTATTCATCCACGGCGCTAATATGGCAGCATGGTGCTGGAACGAAAAGTTTATGCCCTACTTCTCCGAACTTGGCCACCCTACGTATGCAGTGGATTTACGCGGGCACGGCAAAAGTGGGGGACAAGAAAACCTGCCATCAAACAGTATTGCCGATTACGTGAATGACATTGAACGCGTCATCGCCGAAATTGGCGAAACACCGATTCTTATTGGCCATTCGCTTGGTGGTTTAATTGTACAAAAGTACATTGAATACAACACTGCACCAGCATGCATACTAATGGCATCAGTCCCCTCTGATGGACTTGCACCTTCCATCATGGATTTGTTTTTTAACCCGACCTTTTTCATGCAAAATAATCTTAGCCAACTTTTCGGCACTTGGTTTTCACCCGTTGATGTCACCCGAAAATCAGTCTTTTCTGGCCATGTTGATGACGATGTAGTGATTCGCTATTGCACCGAAATGCAACCCTCCTCCCCTAAAGCATTACTAGACAGCTTATGGCTAGGACTACCCAGCAAAAAGAACCCGTTCGACATACCGATGTTATCCTTAGGTGCCGATGAAGATACGTTCTTTAGACCCGAACAAATTAGAAAAACAGCAGAAGCCTACAATGCTGAATATCTTAATATGAAAAATACCAGCCACGCCATGATGCTTGACTCTCGTTGGCATGAAAGTGCTGATGCTATTAATGCATGGTTGCAAAAACAATCGTTATAAAAGCAATGTCAAATTATTCAAGGCAATAAACTCTCATACTTACTTCAGCTTACTTTTTTCCACAATGGCATGCAGCTCTTTTAAGATCACCGACAGTTGTTCAATTTCAATATCACCTTCAGCCTGAATAACGGATAGCAAATGTAAATAACGATCGATCTCAATTCGATTATTAGCGCACCAATCACTTACCCGCTTAGCTGCTGTATCTTTTTTATTTGAACGTTGAAATATTGCCGTCAATAACGCTCGATTTTCAGCGTGCAAATCCTCTCTCAACGCTGATCTAGCCAACGACTGCCAATAGTTTTTACGCGGCAGGCGATTGATACAACCGTTCAACCAACTTAATTTCAACACTTCACTAACTAACGAATAGACCGGTAAAACATCGTCCTTTTTCTGCTTTACAGCCGTATGCACTGCAATAATATCGAGAGCCATAAATTCGAATTCCAAACACACAATTTTCTCCGCCAGCTGCGCACCTACGTTTGCGCCTTTATACGCCGTTATTCGTTGCGTCACATATTTTTTATCGGCTTGCGAAGCGCAATTGACAATGTCTGCGCCAATGGTCGATACACCATCGGCAAACTCACTGATAATTTGTTCAATCGAATCGACCTGCGAACGGTTTCTTTGTAGCCAATACATCGCACGCTCAATGAGTTTCCGAACCCCCATCAACATCGTTATTTGAACCGCTGGCGACACCTTGTTATCGAGCCCTTCTATATCAGCCCAAATCACTTCGACATTAAAAATGTTACAAGCAACTTTATAATTTTTAACGACTCGATCAATACTGGCACCCGTTTCATCTCTCATTTTAAAAGCAAATGATGGGCCCAATCGGTTCACCAAACTATTTACTAATTGATTGACAATGATTTCATCCCTCAGACGGTGCTGTTCAATTGGAACAGCAAATTGACGACTCAAATTCGATGGAAAGTAGTCCAACAAATCTTGCTTGAAAGCACTGTCTTTCACAATAAAAGAATTACTCATCAAGTCCTTCAGCAATAATTTACTGTAGGCAAAGACAACCGCCAACTCTGGACGAAATAAGCCTTCACCGCGCACCTTGCGTTCTTCAACCTCCTCATAATTGGGTAGGCACTCAATTTTTCTATCTAATCGGCCTTCATGACTTAATTTATCCATCAAGCGGGCGTGCACCTCAAGCATAGCCGGTGCCTGGCTTTCAACCATACTAATCGCCTG
>DUCA01000203.1 GCA_012960055.1 Cycloclasticus sp. | reverse complement strand
CAAAATGGCCGCTAAAACGGTTAAGTCAAATTCAAATTGGAACACTGAAAAAACGCCAAGCGTGATGATAACGTCGTGTGCTAAGGCTGCTACTGAGCCCAATGCAAAACGGTATTCGAAACGAAAGGTAACGTAGATCAGGATACAAATTAGCGCATATAACAGTGCTAAACCACCGTCTTCGCTTAGCTCTTCTCCCACTTGTGGGCCAACAAACTCGGCGCGTCTAAGTTCGCCTGCTTGTGTGTAGCCTGTATTAATTGCCGACAAAACTTTGTTGCTTAGTGCTGCTGTGTTTAAGGCCGCATTCGGTGATAAGCGAATAAGCACTTCTTTAGAAGAGCCAAAATGCTGCACGACGGCGCCATCGAAGTTTTCCGTTGATAGCAAAGTTCTAAGACTGCCAAGTTCAACTGGGTTAGCAAAACTCATTTCGACCAAGGTGCCGCCAGTGAAGTCGATGCCTTTCTTTAGCCCTTGAGTAGCTAAGGAGCCAATTGAAACAATTAGCAGGATAGCAGACAAGACAAGGGCTATCTTACGCTTACTTAGGAAGTCAATTTTGATTGTGTTTTGATCACTCATAATTAAATCTTTAATGTGTCTATTTGACGGTTGCCGTAAGTTATATTAACCAATGCTCGAGTTCCGACTATGGCGGTAAACATTGACGTTAAAATACCAATGCTTAGGGTTATCGCAAACCCTTTAATCGGCCCCGTACCAAAGCCAAACAGAATGATGGCGGCAATTAATGTAGTAATATTAGCATCGGTAATGGTCGAAAAGGCTTTCTCATAACCAGCATGGATACTGGCTTGTGGAGAATTTCCGTTTTTCAGTTCTTCTTTAATCCGTTCAAAAATCAACACGTTAGCATCAACAGCCATGCCCACTGTTAGCACGATACCCGCGATACCCGGTAAGGTTAGTGTCGCCTGCAACAGAGATAAAATAGCAATAATGAAGACTAAGTTTGTTGCCAGAGCAATATCGGCGAACAGACCAAACGTCTTGTAATACACAGCCATAAAGACAAGGACCAGCGCAAAACCAATCATCACCGAATTAAAGCCCATGTCGATATTATCTTGCCCTAGGCTGGGTCCAACTGTGCGTTCTTCAACAATATCAATTGGCGCTGCCAGTGCGCCTGCGCGAAGTAATAGGGCTAAATCACGGGCTTCAGCTGGGTTATCTAGGCCTGTCGTTTGAAAACGATTACTAAAATGTCCACGGATGGTGGCAACATTAATTACTTCTTCTACAACCGTTTTATAGCGAACTGGTTTGCCATCAACCATTTTGGTTTCTGTTCTATTTTCAATAAAAACAACGGCCATTGGTTTTCCAATGTTCTCTCGCGTTGTTTTACTCATTTTTTTGCCACCAGGGCCATCAAGCGAAACGGACACCATCGCCGATCCGGTATCACTCTCAATGCCAGATGAGGCATCGACAATCTCGTTACCCGTCACAATGACTTGTTTCTTTAGAAGGATCTTTCCACCTTCGCGCCTATCGTAAAGTTTAGAACCAATGGGTACACGGCCTGCAATGGCAGATGAAACGCTGTGTTCGCCATCCACCATATGATATTCAAGAGTCGCTGTGGCGCCTAAAATTTCTTTTGCCCGCGCGGTATCTTGAATACCTGGTAACTCCACGACAATCCGGTTGTCACCTTGCTGTTGAATAACCGGTTCTGCGACGCCCAATTCATTGACACGGTTTTTTAAGGTGATAATGTTTTGTTGTAAGGCGTATTTACGTACCGCGCTCAGCTCATTAACCGACATATTGGCTATTAAGGTTGGCGTGGAAGATTCCTCACCGTCCGTTTTAAATTCCCATGTGCGGAACTGACTAGATAAGTTACTTAGTGCCGCATCGTGAATATACTGGTTTTTAAACTTGATACGAACATCGCTACCTTTAATCACAACGCTTAAATAGCGAAGTTTGTTTTCTCTAAGGTTTTGACGGATCTCCGTTGCCGTACGACCAAGCGCTTGCTTTTCAGCGGCGTCCATATCCACCTCTAATAAGAAATGCACCCCACCACGTAAATCTAAGCCTAAATACATTGGTGCAGCGTTTAAAGAACGCAACCATTGGGGTGTGGCTGGCGCTAAATTCAATGCGACAACATAGTTATTAGACAGAGTTGCCTTAATAATATCCGCCGCTTTTAACTGATCAGACGTGTTCTTGAAGCGGAGCAAAATTTGCTCTTTATTAAGCTCACCTTTTAAGGGTGTAATATTGTTATCACTAAGCTCTTTTTTTACATCGCTCATCAAGCCGCTATTAATAATCGCACCACGTAAGGGGGAAATTTGGACAGACGGGTCTTCACCGTATACATTGGGCAAGGCATAAATAGCGGCGATAGCGAGTGCGACAACTATTAGCGTATTTTTCCATGCAGGAAAATGATTCATCATAACGACAGCTCGGTTTATTTTTATTTTTTAATTTTTGCTACTGTTTTACCAGCAGACTTGTAGGTGCCTTTTGGCATGACAGTTGAAATAGATGATTTCATCAATTGCACAGACATATTCGCTCCAATTTCTAGCGTCAGAAAGTGGTCGCCAACCTCTGTTATTTTACCTAAAACACCACCGTTGGTTACAATCTCATCCCCTTTTTTAGCATCTTCAACCAATCTTTTATGATCTTTATTGCGTTTTTGTTGAGGGCGGATTAGTAGAAAGTAAAAAATCACAATTAATGCGATAGGGAATAACAAACCTTCAAAACCTGGTTCAGCAGCTTCATTAGTTGCTACAGCGACCGCTTCTTCAGCAGCTACGGCGTTCGAAATTAAAAAATCTAACATCTTTTTCTCCTAAAATTATAAGTAAGTTCAATCTGATATTATGCCATAGCAATCGGCTTTTTTCCTTGTTGCTCATAAAAATCAGTAACAAAATCATTTAAAGCCCCCGCTTCTATCGCGGTTCTTAATCCATGCATTAAATCTTGGTAATAATGTAGGTTATGAATAGTGTTTAATCGCGAGCCTAATATCTCTTTGCACTTATCTAAATGGCGTAAATAAGAGCGTGAATAGTTCTGACAGGTGTGGCACTCGCAGTGTTCATCAACAGGCCGTGTATCGAAACGGTATTTCTCATTCCTGATTTTCACCAAACCTTGACGGGTAAACAAATAGCCGTTTCGTGCATTACGGGTCGGCATTACGCAGTCAAACATATCAATGCCTTTTAATACCGCTTCAACGATGTCTTCTGGTTTCCCAACCCCCATTAAATATCGCGGCTTATCGTCAGGCATCGATGGCACAATGTGCTCAAGCACACGTTCTCTATCTTCTTTGGGCTCACCAACAGACAAACCGCCTATAGCAAATCCATCAAAATCAATCTCTTTCAGACCATTTAATGATTCATCACGAAGCTTCTCATACATGCCGCCTTGTACAATGCCAAATAAGGCCGATGGGTTGTCTGCATGTGCATCTTTACTTCGTTTAGCCCAACGAAGTGATAACTCCATCGAGGTGCGAGCTTCTTCTTCTGTCGCCGGAAACGGAGTGCATTCGTCAAAAATCATCACGATATCTGAACCTAATTGACGCTGTACTTGCATGGACTCTTCTGGCCCCATGAAAACTTTCCGCCCGTCCACTGGTGAGCGAAAATGCACACCCTTTTCTGTGATTTTTCTCATTTCATCTAGACTAAACACTTGAAAGCCACCTGAATCAGTCAAAATCGGTTTATGCCAATTCATAAAGTCGTGTAAATCACCATGCGCTTCAATCACTTCAACACCTGGCCGTAGCATTAAATGGAAGGTGTTGCCTAAAATAATCTCCGCACCGGTATCCAATACGTCTTCAACATCCATTGCTTTAACCGTGCCATAGGTTCCCACGGGCATAAAGGCCGGTGTTTCTATAGTGCCGCGGTCAAATGTAAGTTGTGCGCGACGAGCTTTTGTTGCGCTGTCTTTCTTAAGAAGTTTAAATTTCATTTTATTGACCCAATGTTAGGCGTGTGAGATAAAAACATCGCATCCCCGTAACTAAAAAAACGGTAGTGCTGCTCAATGGCGTGCTGGTAGGCCTCTCGAATTTTTTCATACCCTGAAAACGCACTGACTAACATCATTAAGGTTGATTCCGGTAAATGAAAATTCGTCACCATCGCATCAACCACATTAAAACGGTAACCGGGTCGAATAAACAAATCCGTATCACCGGTGTACGGTTTTAACTCACCGTCTTTTGAAGCGGTTTCTAAGGAACGCATTGCCGTTGTCCCGATGGCAATGACCCGACCACCCTTTTCTTTTGTGGCACGAATTTTTGCAATCACTTCTTCACCAACGGTTAGCCATTCTTTGTGCATTATATGGTCGTCTAGGTTTTCTTCTCGCACCGGTTGAAATGTTCCGCTACCCACATGCAGTGTGACATAAGCAAACTCAACACCTAATGATTCAATCTCGTTCAAAATGGCATCATCAAAGTGTAAACCCGCGGTTGGTGCGGCAACAGCGCCCAGTTCTCGGCTAAAAACCGTTTGGTAGCGCTCAACATCCAACGATTCATCTGCTCTATCTATATAGGGTGGTAATGGAATATGCCCGATGGCATCTAAAACAGTATGAATAGGGTCTACAAATACTAGCTTAAATAAATCACCGTCGCGCCCATCAACTAAGCATTTAAAACCTTCATTTAAAACGATGGTAGCACCCGCTTTAGGGGATTTACTGCAGCGAATGTGCGCCAAGGCCCTTTTATCGTCGATGACACGTTCGAGCAGAATTTCAAGCTTGCCACCGGTCGTTTTATGACCGAATAGGCGTGCAGGAATAACACGGGTGTTATTAAAAACCAGCAAGTCATCTGGTTTTAGTAAAGACGGCAGATCGGTAAAGCATTGATCTAAGAGACCAGAGTCGGCAACCACTAATAAACGACTATCGGAACGTTTATCCAAAGGGTAATGTGCAATTAATTCTTCGGGTAGCTGGTAGTTGAAATCACTTTTTTTCATGGCGGAGAATATTAACAGGAACACGAGCCATCAGCGAGTTACATTGAGTGTTATAAGGCTTAAATAATGGATATGTTTTTCATCTGCTGCAATTAAATTCATCTACTTTGGCTGTAAAGTTAATAATTCAATAGAGTTTGAAAATGATTGTGTCTATAATGCGCATCGGTATGCCACGGTGGCGAAACTGGTAGACGCGCTGGATTCAAAATCCAGTTGGGGCAACTCAGTGCCGGTTCGATTCCGGCCCGTGGTACCAAAGCATGGAGCCCTGCAGATTTTCATCTACAGGGCTTTTTTGTGCGCTAAGTGTTTTCACACGTTACCGGCAACAATTTGTCGTCGCTACTTTTGTTTAGCTCTGCTGTAAAATTTAGTTTTTATTGCAACTAAGACCCGTTAAACAATGTGAATAAAGTACGCACCTTTAAATCTCTTGCTTTGACTTTACTATCAATAAGCAATTTTACGTTAGCTGATCACCTCAGCGTCGCTTTTGGGCTTGAGTCTTCCTGCCCCATCAATACGATTTTTGGAACAACAGCCCCCATAGATGTTTAGGCGTTTGGCCTAAGAACTGAAATAATCGATAACGACCGCTTTAGCACCGGTGGGGCTTGAACCCTTTGGTGTCGCTGGATAAGAAGGCATTCATAGCGTCGATGAAATACGCAAGGCTTCCTTGCCTGTCGCATAGGGGTTGACAGAAGATTTAACGCCTGGCTTATATTGAAAGAAAAGACATCGGAGAAAATGAAGTAGAAGCATTCTCTATTGATGAGACCCACATACATGCTCCCCCTGTTTTTGCTGATATTTTATTGGTGGCTAACTAGCGGTTTTACATAACCGATAAGCTGGGCATTTCAGTGCTATTTAGTATCAAAGCCCTTACGGGCGAGACACATGACAAAGATGATAATGGCGAACGCTTTGAAGCCGGATTTCAGGCCGCAACTGGCTCATAGGATTGTTGTCTTGGCTCAGCAGTAAGTCATTCAAACGGTAATATGGGTTATTACGCTAATTTCTTATATAACAAAACCACTGAGGGTTTGTGGCACACTGAAATTGGGGCGCTATCTTAAAATGTTCCATGACCTATCGTTTGCTTAGTCATGACCATGCGAGTCAGAGTCACCATCGCGTACAGACAAGCAATGAGATTAAGCGGGATATTTTTTTGGAAGCAAACCGTGAGACACGACGTGAAAATAGAATCTCTGGGTGTTTAGCAGGAAATTCTACGGAGACGGTTGTTTATCTCTCATCTGGCGTTAAACAGTCTGTGGGTAATTTCGGTCGATTTCTCTCAATAAGCCTTCTCATTATTGATAATACAAAAGGCACTCAAACTGATGTTCGCAATCGTCCTGTTGCCGGCTTTTCGTTGCGCTTTAAGCAACGTACACGTCATATCGAGTATTGACGCTACTAACGGTGTAACTTGGTCTCTTCTCATCTAATGCAGGTGCTGATTTGGGGCGCTTGACAACAACACGGTGCTTAGCAGTTTTTAACGCCATATCTAAAAGCCCATTGTTGCTCGCAGTATGCTCGACGAGCTCCTGTAATATTTGCATTTCTTTTTTTATTTTGGCGCTTTTTTTTCGTTCCGGATACATGGGGTCTAAATAAATGACATCGGGACACGATGATTGACTCGTGTCTATATTTTTAAGGTAGCTGATTGAGTCGTGATGCACGCATTGCATTCGCTCGACAATGTGACAAACATCAGTATCTTCGGCTGCTCTATACATCGCATCAAGTAATAAAGCGTATAAGGCTGGGTTCTGCTCACAAAGCGTCACATTGGCGCCTAAGCTGGCTAAAACAAACGCATCGCGACCTAAGCCTGCGGTTGCGTCGAATATTGTCCATTGCGGGTGCTTGTCTAATCCGCATGCCTTGGCTAAGGGTTGGTTCTTCCCTCCTCCATATTGACGACGATGTTGCGATTTTCCGCCAACAAAATCAATCGCTAGAATGAGGACGGTATTGTCTCTATTCAGGTGAATGCTTAATTTTCCATCATCAAAAGATAAAAATGATAACAAGTCACTTTGGAAGGTGATTTGATAAACACCTGACTTGATAAGGTTTTTCACCTCTGCGCATAATGAATCGGCTTCACCGGTAACTATTGGAAAGGGTGCTGACTGAAGGTTAGTCATATAGAACAAGATACTGGAAGAATCGAAAATGGGGTGGATGAATGGACTCGAACCATCGACAACCTGATTCGCAGTTAGGGTTTATAGCTTCGTAAGTAATTAATATATTTCTGATGAACTGTCTAGCGCAAATGCCTCCAGAGGGGTCATATATCAATAACTTAGCGGTTACTGGTAGACAGTTTAGCACACATCATTTCTTGTCCCATCTGGTTGATGATTGATTCTTAATGCAGCCATAATTATTAAGGCGTACTATTTAAGACAAGTGATTTCATAACAAGGAATGGATATGAGTCATGAATTTACCGAGATGTCTGACTTGGAACTGCAAGATTTTGCAGTTATATTTAAAAATCGTCACTTGAGAAGGAAGGAAAAAAGATCTTGTCCTTTCAATCATCGTTAGATTATTACCCTTCAATTTGGTTTAGAGAGTTGGGTGTAAGATATTGGGTTATTGTTAAAGCACCTAGGTATCCTGAAAGAAACACGAATCCTCCAAGTAATATTACTGACATTAAAGAAAGTAACTCCCTTCAGGAGGGAATTGGTTATCTAGCATCGGTAACAGTTGCAAGTGCAGACGATCCATTTGACCCAAGAGAAAAAAGAAACGGTAACTTCGCCCCCCCTTTATCGAGGGCATCCTATGTTAACTCTCTATGCCGGCTTAAAAGAGATATGAATTTCTTTTCTTAAATAGTACGCCTGAATAATTATGGCTGCATTAAGAATCAGAAAGTTCCTCCCCCCATACATAAAGCTTGGCTTCATCACCTGTAGCGCATTTAACCTAGAGGTATTGTTTTTGATGTTAGAGAAACATGCTCTCGCAATTTGACGGGGTCATAAAGGAACGGTTCACCTATAGGGATTTACGTTCTAAAGCTGCCAGCTATCATGAAGATGGCACAAAATCACTCGCCCATTCTGATGCTAAAACTACAAAGAAATACTATCTAAGAAAGCCGCTAAAAGTGACACTGATTCGATAAAAGTGTAGACAGTTGCTTAAAAGTGTAGACAGTTGATTTTGGATGAATTTGTAAGCTGTTGATTTGTATATCGAAAATGGGGTGAGTGAAGGGGCTCGAACCCTCGACAACCAGAGTCACAGTCTGGGGCTCTACCAACTGAGCTACACCCACCATTGACGATTTTAAGACTATTGTACAAACTTAGAGTGTTCCTGAAATAATCTGCTCAGTATACCAAAAATATAAATGGTACGCTTGGCAGGACTCGAACCTGCTACCCTCGGCTTAGAAGGCCGATGCTCTATCCAGATGAGCTACAAGCGCTTCATTTAATAAGTAGATTGGTCGGGGCGGAGAGATTCGAACTCCCGACCCACTGCTCCCAAAGCAGTTGCGCTACCAGGCTGCGCTACGCCCCGACTATCTCTTAAACCACTGCATAAATGATGCAATAAGTCTGTAGGTGGGCGATAATACGGCACACAGTAAATTTGGTCAACGCTTCTTTATAAAAGAGTCTCAAAAACTTTAAAACAATTATGAAATTTCAAAAAATTGACGGTAAAAAAATAGCCGCTGAACTCCGTATAAGCATTAAAAAACAAGTCGAGTCCCGTATTAATCGAGGTGCCTCTAAACCCGGTTTAGCCGTGATTTTAGTGGGAGAAAACCCCGCCTCTGAGGTGTACGTTAGAAACAAACGCAATGCCTGCGATGAAGTCGGCTTTTATTCGTTGTCAAAAAAACTGCCATATGGCACCACCGAAGATGAAGTCTTAACCATAATAGATGAACTGAATAATGACCCAGCCATTAACGGCATTCTTGTTCAGCTGCCTTTACCTGAGCATATCAATGAAGAAAAAATCATTGAGGCGATTGATGTATTAAAAGATGTAGATGGGTTTCACCCCTACAACATTGGTCGTTTAGCCTTACGTATGCCCGTTTTAAGGTCATGTACGCCGAAAGGCATTATGACGCTTTTAAAAAGCACGAATGTACCACTGGAAGGTAAAGAAGCCGTTGTGATTGGTGCGTCTAATATTGTTGGCCGTCCTGTTTCATTGGAACTGTTGATGGCACGTTGTACTGTGACGACCTGCCATAGTCGTACCCTTAATGTAGAAGAGCACGTGAAACGCGCGGATATTATCATTGCCGCGGTTGGCATCCACGGTTTTGTTAAAGGCGAATGGGTAAAACCGGGCGCTATTGTGATTGATGTCGGTATTAACCGTTTAGAGACTGGCAAGTTAGCCGGTGACGTTGATTACGAAGCGGCATCTAATAATGCTAGCTGGATTACGCCAGTGCCAGGCGGTGTTGGCCCAATGACGATAGCCTCGCTATTGGAAAATACATTACAAGCTGCGGAATTACAAAGCAGCTAGTTATTGGCGCCGCCAGGTGGTTTCTTTGCCGCTGTCTTCAAGAATAACGCCCTGCTCTTTTAGCTGATCACGTATTTGATCAGCTAATGCCCAGTTTTTGTCTGTTTTGGCTTGGAGGCGTTCGTCGATTAAACGGTTAATCTCGTCATTAGCGATAGCGTCGTTAGTGCCCGTTGTGGATTGCAAGTAATCTTCAGGGTTTTGACTTAATAAACCTAAGGGTTGCGCCATTAACAATAAGTCAGCAGCAGTTTTTGCAGCTTGTTCTGTATCCGTTTTTTTGAGTTTGTTAAGGTCGTTAGCGCATTCAAACAAAACAGAAATGGCTTTAGCGGAATTGAAATCATCGTTCATGGCTTTTTCAAAGCATCGAACATAATCAGATTTAACATCATTCGTAACCGGCTCGATATTACGTAATGCCGTGTAGAGTCTCTCTAAAGCAGATCGTGATTCATTGAGCTGTTCATCAGAATAATTGAGCGGGCTGCGGTAATGGCTAGATAAAACGAAAAAACGAATCTCCTCACCACGGTACTGTTTTAAAACATCGCGTACCGTAAAAAAGTTACCCAGGGATTTTGACATCTTCTCGTTATCGATACGAACAAAGCCATTATGCATCCAAGTGTTTACAAAGGTTTCACCCGTCGTTGCTTCTGATTGAGCAATCTCATTTTCATGATGCGGAAATTGCAGATCCATGCCGCCGCCGTGAATATCAAAATGATTACCTAGGCAACACGTAGACATCGCTGAACATTCAATATGCCAACCTGGGCGCCCCTCACCCCAAGGCGATGACCAAGATGGCTCACCGGGCTTAGCTGCCTTCCATAAAACGAAATCAAATGGGTTGCGTTTGTTTTTATCCACCTCAACGCGCTCACCCGCGTTCATATCGTCTAATTGACGACCTGATAATTGACCATAGTTTTTAAACGATTCAACCGAATAGTAAACATCGCCGTTATCGCCGGCATAGGCATGCTCTTTTTCGATTAAGGTCTTAATCATACCGAGAATATCACCGATTGACTGTGTTGCGAGTGGTTCTAAGGCAGGTTTTTCAACAAATAGCGAGGCCTCGTCTTGGTGCATTTCATCAATAAATCGTTGTGTTAGCGCGGTAAAATCCTCTCCGGCTTCGGCAGCACGGGCAATAATCTTGTCATCAATGTCTGTGATATTTCGAACGTATTTCACCGAGTAACCAAGGTATTTTAAGTAACGAGTAACCATATCAAAAACAACCATCACGCGTGCATGCCCAATATGGCAAAAATCATAGACGGTCATGCCGCAAACATACAAACCAACCTTGCCCTCTTCAATCGGTATGAAGGTTTCTTTTTGACGGCTTAAGGTATTAAAAATTTTTAATGCGCTCATTACTGGAACCTAAATTATTTAAGCGTGGATAATAACCGATTAAGAATAAAGCGGCATAATTATGCGGGTGTTTTTAACAGCATAAATCTAAGATGTTGCTATTATTTAAATGTCGCCATTTTAAAAAACAATCAACAACTATTAGTTTTGGCTAACAAGTGAATAACGAAACCAAACCTGAAGTAGACGGTTGGATTAAGCGAATTGCAGAAAGCGAGATGCCTATTTTGG
>DUCA01000202.1 GCA_012960055.1 Cycloclasticus sp. | reverse complement strand
CGTCACTTCACCGGCCAAAATAACCATGCCTGTTTTTACCATGGTTTCAACCGCAACACGTGATGCTGGGTCTTGTGTTAACAACGCATCTAACATCGCGTCGGAAATCTGATCTGCTACTTTATCTGGATGCCCTTCAGACACCGATTCAGATGTAAAAATAAAATTATTGCTCATAATAAACCTGCCTCATTATAAAAATAGGCACCGAAGATGAGTCTTATGTTGTTACCAAGAAGGGTAGAAAGTGATTGGATCACTTCTGCACAACGCCCATTATTTCAGTTTCCTGTTAATAATGAACGCCGTTAAATTCTGAACCTTGAATAAGCCTAGCAGGGGAGCCCTGTCGCAGCGTTCCTTATTCAAGAGGGGACATTTTAGAGCATGCCCCAAAAAAATCAAGGGCTTGGCAACGCCAAGCCCTTGAATAATCTATGTTAGTAAACCTTTGGAATGACTTTTGATGTGCGTTTTTGATAATCCACATACGTTTGACCAAGGTCTTTAACTAAGCCTTTTTCTTCAAAGTGAATACCCATTAACACATAAATAGACATGCCGATTGAGAACACCAGATGACCGACTGTCATTGTTGGCAACGACCAAAATGCGATGAATAAGCCCAGCATCATTGGGTGACGAATCCAACGGTAGAAAAGCACTTCCGTAAACACAACAGGTGTATAGGGCTTTTTAACAAAATTTAACCACGATTGACGTAGGCCAAACAGGTCAAAGTGATCTGTTAGGAACGTCGCTAAAAAGATAAGCGCCCAACCTAAACCGAAAAAGCCCCACAACGCATTAACTAACATGGGGTTTTCAACTTGCCAAATGATGCCTTCCATTGGTTGCCAGTAGTACATTAATGCGGCTAAAACGATAGCTGATGCTAACACATAGGTACTGCGTTCAACGTGATGAGGAACAACTGAAGAAATCATTTCTTTAAACCAACCACGCGCCATCACGCTGTGTTGCACGCCCCACATCAACATTAAGCCAATATTAACCATTAAGGCATTGGATGAATATTCTTCAACCTCTGATGAAATTGAAATCGGCACAAACACATCGCCGACAAAACCCATGAAGTAAACGAATACTCCAAAAAATAGAAAATAACTAACCACTCCGTACAGCATCACCAATACTCGCATAACCCTCTCCCTTTATATTTAAAAATTCTTGTTTTATTATGCCTGTAACACGAAATAATGCATCACCGGCAGATGCAGAGACACTGACACAGACAGAAAGTTCAGTCTATATAGGTCGAATGCTAGCCATGGCGTACTCTTATTTTCGTAACATTTTTTTTGACTTCGCAGAACTTGCAAAGCTTCTTCGGAAGTCTTGAGCACTCAAACCTGTTTTTCGCTTAAACAGGCGCCTAAAGTAACTGCCATCCATCAGCCCAACTTGTTCCGCTGTTTCTTGAACTGTGAAAGAAGATATCAACAATAAATTTTTAGCCGTATCAATTCTTACATTCTGAATATATTCATTCGGTGTTTGCTTTGTCGCCATTTTAAAACGTCGTTTAAATGTCCTTTCTGGCAGGCCTGATGCCTGTGTGACTTTAGCCAATAGTTCTTGCTCTATCAAACTTTCTTCAATCAACTCTTGTGACTCTTTAATAACCTTATCTTCATGGGACGTCATACTTTTAAGTAACTTATAGGGCTGTTGACCTGCTTGATGAGAATTTAGCAGGAAAAACTGATCGATATATTTAGCGGTACTAATAGACGAGTATTTTTCTATTAGATGACTTACAAGATCTTGCCATGACGTTGCCCCACCTGCACAAATAATATTACCTTGTTCTGTAATGATTTTATCGCTATGAACATCAACATCAGGAAACTGCTCTTGCATATCATCAGCAAACGCCCAATGGGTTGTGGCTATTTTGCCATCGAGCAATCCTGTTTCTGCCAATAAAAATGAACCGGCACACACACTGGCAATAACGGCGCCTTTTTTATAATGCTCCACCAGCCAATCTTTCAATTCAGGGTACTTGCTTAAGAACGGTTGATTAATAAACTCAACGGATGGAATGAGAATAAGGTCTGTCTTTTTAACCTCATCAAGTGACTGCTGGCATTCGATTGTTAAGCCTTTGTAACAAGTCAATGTACCTTTCTTTAAACCAACGATCGATGTTTGGGTCACAAAAGTTGCTTTTTTCGGTGCCATTTGCTGGCTACAAACAGCCGCTGTTGAAAAAATATCGTAGGGACCCGCCAAGGTGTAAATCATGGTTTCCTCGATGGCGAGGATAGAAATGGTTATGTTTGGCATATATAGCACGCTTTTGTCAGAAATCGACCTTACTATACGTTGTTTTAAGCATCAAAATAAACCTCTATGCTAAAGGGGCCGCAAGTCCAATCATTCAATTGATGGCATATGCTCTGTTTTGTCTTTAAATCATAACCAAGGAGTCATCATGCCAAAATATATAATTGAACGTGAAATACCAGACGTAGGGAAATTATCCAATGAAGCGTTACAAGGCATCTCGCAGACGTCTTGCGGGGTGTTGCGAGAAATGGGCAGCCAAACACAGTGGCTCGAAAGCTTCGTCACTAACGATAAGATTTATTGTGTTTATATCGCCCCAAACGAAGAAGCTGTTCGTGAGCACGCCGAAAGGGGCGGCTTTCCTGCAAACCGTATTTCAGAGGTGAAATCTATTATCGACCCCACAACATCAGAAGCTTAAACGTACTAAATAGAGCCGGCTTGTTTTTAACACAAGCCGGCCTTGTCGTGCATAATGACAACAAGCGCATTAGCACCTGGACTATGAACAACCCCCAGACCTTATGAACATCACCATTAAAGATCGATACGATATTCTGCGAAACTCACCCGATCTTATGCGGATGGACACTGCTATGTTAGAGGAACTTGCAAAACATAGTGGTGAATTAACGCTACAAACTAACGAAAAGATGTTGTTCAATTACGAGAACCAACATTCAGTTTATATCATCGTTTCGGGCAAACTCTCTTTCGTTTTAGAGAATCACATTACGGGCAAACAGGCCATTGATGAATTTGAAGCGGGCTCGCTAGTCGGTCACTTTAACTCCCGTTTAAGCGTCAAAGGAGACGTTTCCTTAGTCGCTGCCGAACCCACTGTGCTGCTGTCTATTGAGAATAAAACATTAACCCCATTATTAAATCAGTCTCCTAGCGCTCAGTTCCAATTTGATAAAACCATCCGAAACATCATCCATAGAGCACAATTTGCGACTTATATGAGCCGTTTATTCGGCCTTTATGACCCAGCCGGTCTCCAAAAATTGTTAGGTGGCATCGAGTGGCGAAGACTCAATAGCGGGGAAGTACTCTACCGCGAAGGAGACAACGGCGATTCAATCTATTTAATCCTATCAGGAAGAATGCGAGCCACTATTGATGAAGGCAATGGCCGGCACCGGCTTGTGACTGAAATAGTCGCGGGCGAAACGGTCGGCGAAGTTGCATTACTCACCCGTTCTGAACGCCAATCTACATTAACGGCAGCACGCGATACTGTCTTGGCTAGGCTTTCAAGCACGGGCTTTGAAAAACTGACCAGCTCCCACCCGCAAATCATACTGCGGGTTGCCCGCATCGTTGCAACAAGGCTAAGAAACCAAATCGCCAATAAGGCGCAGCAACGTCAAAAAGGAACCACGTTTGTCATCACCCCTGTTCACGAAGGCTTTGATATCAGCGAATTTGTCGCATCCCTTTTTGAAACAATGAAATTCACCGGCTCGACAGCCTGCTTTACAGCGCAAGACATTGACAAAGAACTCGACCGTGAAGGCGTTGCCAACGAACCCAGCACCAGCATTAGAAACACGGATATTTCACAATGGCTCCATAAAAAAGAAGCCACCTATGAGAATGTTATTTTGATTGCCGACGGCCCTTGGTCCAATTGGTCTGAACGAGCCGTTCGACAAGCCGATCATTTATTGCTGGTGGCTGACTTTGATTCAGACGTGAAAAAAAGTGAGCAAGAAAAGAAAATTAACGCCTTGTGGGATTTTTCCAGCCATCTAAAACAAAGCCTAATTCTCATTCACCCTGCCGACACAACAGAAATATCAGGTACCAAGCACTGGTTAGATGAACGTAGGATTATAAGCTTCTACCATGTTCGCAAAGAACAATCAGAAGATTATGCGCGACTCGCCAGAATTCTCACCGGGCAAGCAAACTCACTCGTTTTGGGTGGGGGTGGTGCGCGTGGTTATGCTCACATCGGCGTGATTCGCGCATTAGAAGAAAACGGCGTAACCATTGATACCGTTGGTGGAACCAGCATTGGCGGCATTATCGCTGCCGCTGTTGCACTACAGTACGATTCAAACAAAATCTTTGATTTATGTTCACAATATTTCCGACGATTTTTTGATTTTACTCTACCTATTATTTCGCTCATTAAAGGTAAAAAAATTGAAAAGAACCTTGAGGGCGCCCTAGGAGACAAGAGGATTGAAGATTTATTTATTCCCTTTTTTTGTGTCTCCACAAATTTAACCCGTGCGGAACAGGTTATCCATACCAGAGGCTCTATCGCCGACGCCCTTAGAGCGAGCATGAGTCTGCCGGCGATGATTCCCCCTGTTATTAAATCGGGTGATTTATTAGTTGATGGTGGTGTACTCAATAACCTGCCCATTGACGTGATGAATGACCTTTATTCCGGCGGTAAAATTATCGCCGTAGATATTTCACCTAAAGTCGATTTAGCCAGCAATGAAAGCCGCCTGATGTCGGGTTCTGGGCTAAAGCTTTTGTTCGCACGCTTAAACCCTTTTCGTCGAAAAGAATATATTCCCAGTATTTTTGATATTATCTCCCGCTCCATGACATTAGCTGCTGTTAATAAAAGCATGCAGACCGATGAGAAAAGCTTAACCAGTTTATACCTACTGCTCTCAGTTGATGCTGTTGGAACACTGGAATATGAACGTTTGCAACAAATCGCAGACTTGGGTTACTCATCGTCTATTAATCAAGTAACCCAATGGTGCCGTGGTAACGAGAATGTTTAACCGGTAGCCAATGACGTAACGTTGCTATTAAAACCAAACAAAAAAATCAAATATGGCATAAGTAGCACGATATTGTCCTTTTTCGACCTTATTATTGCTTTTGCTTAATGTAAAAATACGCCTCCAATGATAAAGATGAGATTAAAAAATGATATCGAAAGAAACTTTTACACAGTTTGGCAAAACGCTTAAAGGCGTCATGCTAGGCTCTGCTGTTGCGCTAAGCATTGGCATAACTGCATTACCACAACAAGCGCAAGCTGATGAAACGTGCATGTCTCCTTACATGGCTAAGATTGTTGGCCAAGAAGACTACATTTATGTTTGGACGCTAGGTGCTGTTGGTGTCGGCGACGAACAAGATAAGCTGGTCACCGTTGCAGCAAACCCAAAAGATAAAAATTACGGCAAAGTGATCAACAGTATTTCTGTTGGCGGACGCAACGAAGCGCATCACTCAGGATTTACTGATGATCGTAAATACCTTTGGGCTGGTGGTTTAGATACCAACAAGATTTTTATCTTTGATGTTCACACAAACCCATCAAAACCAACACTACATAAAACGATTGAGAACTTTGTAGCAGACAGCGGCGGTGTTGTAGGCCCACACACAACCTATGCGATGCCTGGCACAATGATGATCAGCGGCTTATCTAACAATAAAGACCACGGCGGCCGTACTGCATTGGTTGAATATACAAACGCGGGTGATTTTGTAGCAACCCATTGGATGCCAACAGATGAAAACCTAAATGGCGCTAAAAAATCAGGTCAATTTGCAGACGGTTATGGTTACGACGTTCGCGTACTTCCTCGTCGCAACATGATGGTCACGTCATCATTCACCGGTTGGAATAACTACATGATGGATTTCGGCAAGCTTGTTGGCGATGCTGAAGCGATGAAACGCATGGGTAACACCGTTGTGATTTGGGACTTACATACAAAACAGCCTAAGAAAGTATTAGACGTACCGGGTGCGCCACTTGAAATTCGTTGCGCATGGGGAGCTGATAAGAACTATTGCTTTACCACAACCGCATTAACATCAAGAATCTGGTTGATTTATGAAGATGACAAAGGCGAGTGGCAAGCAAAAGATGTTGCTGCCATTGGCGACGCATCTAAAATCCCTCTTCCTGTTGATATCTCTATCTCAAGTGACGACAACACTCTTTGGGTTAATACGTTTATGGATGGTAAAACTCGTTCATTCGATATTTCAAATCCACATGCACCAAAGCAAGTATTCGAACAGCAAATTGGCAAGCAGGTAAACATGGTGTCTTCAAGCTGGGATGGTAAGCGCTTGTATTACACGTCTTCACTATTAGCAAATTGGGACAAAAAAGGCGAGAACCAAGACCAGTACTTACGTGCTTTTGATTGGGATGGCAAAAAATTAACATCAACGTTTGATATTGATTTCGTCAAAGCCGGTTTAGGCTTCCCACACCAAATGCGTTTTGGCTCAAATGCTCTCTATGCAAAAGCACCTACTTCAAAAAGTGCAGACGCAATCATTGCATCATTGTCTAAATAAATATTTAGCTATTAAAAGGGCTGCCTTCGGGTAGCCCTTTTTTATTAAAACATTATGAAAACTCTATTACTTTTATTGCTTCTTACCGCTTCAATGAGCTCTTTCTCACACGGCGAGAAAGACCAAACCGAAGTACAACCAGCACCTATTCTTTTAGCGCCAGGCTACGGCCCACTCACCTTTGAAGCGCCGGTAGCAGGCACATACAAATTACCCATCTATGGCAATGCCACGGATGGACACGTCATCAACAGCCACGGCACTCATCAAACATTAAACGAACTGATGGGCGACAAGGTTGTTTTATTAAGCTTCATTTACGCGACGTGTAATGATGTTAACGGCTGCCCTTTATCAACGGCTGTTTTTCATAAAATAAAACGCCGCTTATCAAAAGCAGGCCTTAAAGATGATTTACGCCTCATCACGCTGAGCTTTGATCCAAAGCACGACACGCCAGATATTATGGCGAACTATGCCAAGTCATTAGAAACAAAACAAACTGACTGGCGCTTTTTAACCACCAAATCACAAAAAGAATTACGCCCTATCCTTGAAGGCTATAACCAAGCTATTCAGCAAGAATATGACGATGAAGGCCAATCAAGCGGCACCTTCTCACACACCTTGCGCGTGTACCTGATTGATACCCATAAAAACATTAGAAAAATATACAGCGTTGGATTTTTACACCCCGATATTTTAATTAATGACGTTAAAACATTAACCTTAGAATAAGGCTGGTCGTCTTATCGCTATTACAAATATCATCATGAAAAATTGCGTATTTTTCTTATTGCTTCTTATGACCTCACTGAATTCTTTTGCGGCCGGTGAAATAAGCAACACTCAAATACCACAACTTCATGGTGCTGGCGATGATAAAACAGGCTATGAAACGAAGTATTACACAACCAAAAGCAAAGCACTAACGACTCGGGTTGGCAAAAAAACCGATTTACTTAGCCTGATTAAGCAGCCACCCTTAGGTTTACCAAACGTTCCTATCCCTGCAAACAATCCGATTAGCGTAGAAAAAATCGCGCTAGGTCGCAAACTTTTTTATGATCGCAGGTTGTCACTCAACAGCACGTTTTCATGTGCTATGTGCCATGTGCCAGAACAGGGCTTTACCCACAATGAGCTCGCTACAGCCGTTGGCCTTGAAGGCCGATCTGGCCGCAGAAATAGCCCGACATTGTTCAATATCGCGTATGCTGAAAAACTGTTTCATGACGGGCGAGAAGATACCCTAGAGCAACAAGTGTGGGGGCCCTTGTTGGCGCATAATGAAATGGGCAATCCATCTCCGGGTGTTGTTCTGCGAAAAATTCGCACGCTGAATGACTACAACGGTTTATTCGAAAACGTCTTCAATAAACCCGTCAATATGGAAACACTTGGCATGGCGTTAGCGACATACCAGCGCAGTTTAAATTCCGCCAACAGCCCTTTCGACCAATGGTATTTTGGGCATAACGATGCGGCTGTGACCCCATCTGTTAAACGAGGTTTTAAGCTCTTTCGTGGTAAGGCCAATTGCATTGCCTGTCATACCGTTAACAACGATAGCGCTGTTTTTACGGATCATAAACTGCACAACACTGGGCACGGCTTTAGCGTATCCACCTATCAACGACCAAAAAAACAACGGCTGCTTGTGGCACCGGGGCAATACATAGAAATTGATTCCGACTTGTTTGACTCGGTGTCCGAAAAGAAACCCAACGATGTTGGCTTGTATGAAATAACCGAAGACCCTGCTGATCGCTGGAAATACAAAACACCAACCCTTAGAAACATCAGCCTAACTGCACCGTACATGCACGATGGCGCCTTTAAAACGCTTGAAGAGGTCGTTAACTTTTATAATCATGGCGGTACTCCCAATGAAGAACTCGACCCACTGATTAAACCACTGGGCTTAACACCGAATGAGATACAAGACATCTTGGCTTTTTTAAACAGCCTAACAGGTTCAAACGTAGACGAACTGATTGCAGATGGTTTTGCTGCGCCTGTTGGCGATACTCAGTAAATATTAATACACAACAAAGGAACCTTAATGAAAACAATAGCCGCAGTTGCTTGGAAAGCAGGTGAACCGCTTTCAATAGAAGAAATCGATTTAGACGGCCCTAAACAGGGCGAAGTCCTTATCCGAAACGTTGCAACGGGTGTCTGCCATACCGACGCATTTACCTTATCTGGCGATGACCCTGAAGGTATCTTTCCCGCGGTATTAGGCCATGAGGCCGGCGCTATTGTTGAGGAAATTGGCCCTGGCGTTACCTCTGTACAAGTCGGTGACCACGTCATCCCACTGTATACACCTGAATGTGGGCAATGCAAATTTTGCTTATCGGGTAAAACCAATTTATGCCAAGCGATTCGCGCCACTCAAGGCAAAGGCCTCATGCCTGATGGTACCTCTAGGTTCTCAAAAAATGGTCAGCCTATTTATCACTATATGGGCACCTCTTCTTTTGCTGAATACACGGTATTACCTGAAATATCACTGGCTAAAATAAACAAAGCGGCACCGTTAGATAAAGTCTGTTTACTGGGTTGTGGCGTTACAACGGGCATCGGCGCTGTCCTTAACACCGCCAAAGTAGAACCGGATAGTACCGTTGCTATCTTTGGCCTTGGTGGCATTGGTTTAAGCGCCATTCAAGGTGCGGTTATAGCTAAAGCAGCACGCATTATCGCCGTTGATATCAATGAAGATAAATTTGAATTTGCTAAACAATTGGGCGCGACTGACTGCATTAACCCAAAAAACTTTGACGACCCTATCCAAGACGTTTTAGTGGATATGACCGATGGCGGTGTCGATTATTCCTTTGAGTGCATTGGTAACGTCAACACCATGCGTTCTGCACTGGAATGCTGCCATAAAGGCTGGGGCGAATCGGTGATTGTTGGCGTGGCGGGTGCTGGGCAGGAAATATCAACTCGCCCATTTCAGCTGGTAACTGGGCGAGTCTGGCGAGGCACCGCTTTTGGTGGCGTTAAAGGCCGCAGCGAATTGCCTGAATACGTTGAGAAATACCTACGAGGGGAAATCAAAATTGATGAAATGGTCACTTATACAATGGGGCTAGATGAAATCAACCGTGCATTTGATTTAATGCACCAAGGTAAAAGTATTCGCTCAGTCATTATTTACTAACCCTCATGCAAACACCTGAATTAATAAGCCAAAACAAAAGCTTTGGCGGCACGGTCTTATTTTATAAGCATTTTTCAAGCGCCTGCCAAACTGACATGCGGTTTTCAGTCTACCTGCCGCCACAGGTAGCATCAGAGCCAGATAAAAAACACCCTGTGTTGTTTTGGCTGTCTGGCCTAACGTGTACAGAAGAGAACTTTATGGCAAAAGCCGGTGCGCAGCGGTATGCGGCTGAATTAGGCATTATTTTAATTGCTCCTGATACCAGTCCGCGCGGACTCAACCTACCTGGCGAAGATGAAAGCTGGGATTTCGGTTCGGGCGCAGGGTTTTACATCAACGCCAGCAAACACCCTTGGAGCGACCACTACCGCATGGAAGAATACGTCAGCGACGAGCTATTTAAGTTAGCTGGTGAACAATTTCCTGCTGATTTAGACAAGGCGGGGGTTTTTGGCCACTCGATGGGTGGGCACGGTGCCATCACGCTCGCATTCAAATACCCCAATAAATACAAGTCACTGTCGGCCTTTTCCCCTATTTGCGCACCCACCCTTTGCTTATGGGGTAAAAAAGCTTTTACCGGATATTTAGGCAGCGATACCCGCTCATGGGAAAAACATGATGCCCACGTACTGATTCAAACGACGAACACTCGCCTCCCTCTGTTAATTGATCAAGGAAGTGACGACCCCTTTTTACAAGGGCAGCTATTACCTGAGCATTTAGTTAAGGCCGCTAAAGATGCTAATTACCCTATGACCTATCGACTACAAGAAGGTTATGATCACAGTTATTATTTTATTGCCAGCTTTATGGAAGAGCATATGCGCCATCATGCGGAACAATTAATGGCTTAGCATAACAACTTGCTTTATTGCAGCTGTCATCTCACTATGTCAGCCACGTTATCAAACATACATATCAATATGAGCCACTTACTGGAACAAACCATTCAACGCATTGACCAGGCAAACGCCGATGACCCAAAAGGTGGGGTTGAAGTACTGTATTCGAAACGTATGCTGCAAACCTTACACGCATTCGAACCCAATGCCTCTGAACCGTTAACCTTGGCCTGCTACGCACAACACGTGTGCCGTTGGAAATTGATTCGCAAAGACTACCCAGAAGGTTTGACCGGTTATTTAACGTGGCGGACGGATCTTGCACAATTACATGCCTCTATTTTGCGAAATGCGATGGTACAAAGCGACTATGCTGACGACGATATCGAATGTGCATCCAACATTATTCAGAAAAGAAAGCTTAAAACTGATCCTGAGGCACAAACGTTAGAAGATGTTTCTTGCTTGGTTTTTTTAAGCCATTATTTCGATGCCTTTGCTGAAAAGCACGCTGACGAGAAAATCATCGACATTGTGCAAAAAACCTGGGGCAAGATGTCGGACAACGGCCATACTGCCGCTCTAAAAATAAAC
>DUCA01000201.1 GCA_012960055.1 Cycloclasticus sp. | reverse complement strand
CACAACAATACCCATGCAGATGGCGAACCAATCGACGGCCACCGAGCTTTCGATTAAATGCAGAGTTTTTAAACTACCTGCTAAAAATATAAGTGGCACTGACAACAAAAAAGAAAAGCGCGCGGCGGCTTCTCGCGTCAACCCTAAAAACAAGCCGCCTGTCATGGTAATGCCTGAACGGGACGTGCCTGGGATTAAAGCCAGAACTTGGTACAAACCCACAATTAATGCATCTTTAACGGTTAGTTTGCCTTGCTCCCTTACCCGCTCACCAACGGCATCAGCACGCCAAAGCAGCAAGCCAAAAACAATCGTTGTTACGGCAATCACTATGGGTGAACGAAGGTGCTCTTCTATGAAATCACCTAACAATAAGCCCGTTAAGCTAACGGGTATAGTGCCAATGATAATCAACCAGGCTAAACGACTGTCTTGAGAATGTTGCTGCTTGAAAACAGAGTTGAACCAACCAACAATAAGGCGCGACAGCTCTTTTCTAAAATACGTTGTAACGGCCAATAACGAGCCCACATGAACGGCGACATCAAAGGCCAAACCTTGGTCTTCCCAACCCAATAATAAAGGCAATAAAACCAGGTGAGCAGAACTGGATATGGGTAAAAATTCTGTTAACCCTTGAAGCAAGCCAAGGCCTAAAATATGCGTAAAATCCATTTTCTACGGCTCCCTAACCGTTACTGTGTTTATCAATTCACGAATCACCGCGGTAGCATAGCTACCTGACTGCAATTTAAATGATAAGCGCAATGTCTCATCATCTATAAAGTCGTAGCTGAAACCGTCAGGTACAACCCGTAAGGAGCGCCTAGCCGGTTCCATTCGTTCTTTCGTTAAACCATTGCAGAAGATGCTATTGGCTGAAAACACAGCTGTTTCAATACGATGTACCTTGTTATTATTTTCAGACGCACTTCCAAATAACGGCCCTGTAGGATGAATATCGTGCTCCATGGTTCTTAACTGTAACTCATCAGTCACCGCGTCTTCACGAAAGCTTTGTCGCGTACCATTCAACCTATAGACATCACCCTCAGTCGCCTTATTCCACGTCATGTCGCTAACACGCTGCGCAAGCACTTGATTGAATAAAAACGACCGTACTGACGACAAGAACAAGCCCTTTAATTTTTTATTTCTAATCGTTTCGCCTTGTTCAAAGCGTTCATACACCCGTTTAAGGTTTTGATACGCGTAACCAAAACGCTGCTGCATAAAATAATTAGGCACGCCATCACGTTTAATCATGGCCGCACGCTCTGCAATGTGTTGCCTATCAGCCACCGCGTTGCTAATAAGAATAGTAAATTGATTATGTTTAATGGTGCCGCGTTTCAATTTTTTCAAATGACGGGTAACCAATTCAACCTTCAACTGTTCACTGTTAAGTGCTCCCCAGTCTGGCCCTTCTTTACCGGGCAACTGAACACTAAACCACTGCTTAGTCACTGCGTGGCGATCTTTCATTCCCGCATAAGAGACACTTCGCCGAGTAACGCCCGCATATTTACTCAATATTTTTACAACATCCTCGGTGTTGAGGCCTGTCTTTTTAATGTATAAAAAGACGTGTTCGCCTTCGCCACTGGGAGTAAAGGTGAGCGTTTCTTCTACGCAAAAATGTTCCGCTATAGCTCGCAGCCGGCCTTTTCCATCAGGCTCGCCATGAGCATAGGGAAGGTTTTCAACGTGTGATTCAAAATTCATTGCGGGTACTTAGCTTGCTGTTTTTATAAGTACTACAGCATGGACTTCTATGCCTTCTTTTCGTCCAGCAAACCCCATACCTTCGGTCGTTGTTGCTTTAATATTGATTTGCGATTGGTTGCATTTCAAATCGTTGGCAATAAGCACGGACATTTGCGGTAAATAGGCAGCCAGTTTAGGCGCTTGGGCAATAATAGTGATGTCAACATTACCCA
>DUCA01000200.1:10306-11781 GCA_012960055.1 Cycloclasticus sp. | reverse complement strand
TCTATCCTTGAGCCTAACCAACAAGCTCTAACAATCCCCGATGGCGAAGGCCCCTTTGTGATTTTAGTCGTTGGCGTTAATGGCATGGGTAAAACCACCACCATTGGTAAGTTGGCTAAGCGCCTTCAAGCAGAAGGAAAGAGCGTTATGCTAGCCGCTGGTGACACCTTTAGAGCGGCCGCTATTGAGCAATTGCAAGAATGGGGGAAACGTAATGACATCGACGTGGTGGCTCAACATACCGGCGCAGATTCGGCATCCGTTATTTATGACGCCTTTGAAAAAGCCCGCGCACGCAAGGTGGATGTATTATTGGCCGACACCGCTGGTCGACTACATACTCAAACCAACCTAATGAACGAACTCAGCAAAATTGAACGCGTGATTAAGAAAATCGACCCGAATGCGCCGCATGAAGTGATGTTGGTATTGGATGCAGGTACGGGGCAAAACGCTTTGGCTCAAGCCGAAAACTTCAATAAAGCCACCCCGCTAAGTGGCATTACATTAACGAAACTAGACGGTACGGCCAAAGGCGGTATTATTTTCGCCATTGCCAATCAATTTAGTTTGCCGATTCGGTTTATTGGTATCGGCGAAGGCATTGACGATTTGCGCGAGTTTAATGCCCTAGAGTTTACCAACGCGCTATTTGAAAAATCTAATCGCGACACCTAAGTTCTATGCTGCAATTCATCAACGTTAGCAAACGATACCCTGGGGGTGTTGATGCGCTGAAAAACGTCAGTTTTGAATTGCAAAATGGTGAAATGGCCTTTCTTACTGGCCATTCTGGTGCTGGCAAAAGCACCTTGCTTAAACTCATTGCGATCCTTGAGCGCAGCACCCAAGGGCAAGTGATGTTAGACAATCAAAATATCAGTCGAATATCCAAACGAAACGTGCCCTATGCCCGCCGTAAAATCGGCATGATTTTCCAAGACCACCGTCTACTTCATGATCACACCGTGTTTGACAACGTCGCCTTACCTTTAATTATTGCCGGGCTTGATCGGCATGATATTAAACGTCGGGTACGCGCAGCCCTAGATAAAGTTGGCCTATTAGGCAAAGAACAACGTTACCCCATTACCCTCTCGGGTGGTGAGCAGCAACGCATTGGCATTGCACGCGCCGTGGTTAATAGGCCGCCGATGATTCTAGCCGATGAGCCAACCGGTAACCTTGACCCTGATTTATCCGAAGAAATAATGCATTTGTTTGAACAGTTCAATCAAGTAGGCGTCACCGTGCTGATTGCCAGTCATGACCTGTCATTAATTGAACGCATGGGATATCGAACATTGAGTTTGTCTCAAGGGGAAATGGTCGATAACCATGGCTAGACGTCGCAGCAACATCCAAAAACCCTTACGCAATTTTAGCTTTCGAGCTTACCTGTTGATTCATTTGCACACCTTTTTTGCCAGCTTAGGTCGTTTCTCCAGAGCGCCGTTTAATTTCATGATGACCGT
>DUCA01000200.1:0-10285 GCA_012960055.1 Cycloclasticus sp. | reverse complement strand
CTGCCATCAGGTTTGCTGGTATCAATTAATAATTTGCAATCAGTCAGTGGCCAAATTGACCTGAACAACAACATTTCAGTGTTTCTTAACCAATCGGTAACGCTGCAACGCGCCACGGAATTATCAACTTTGTTACAACAAAACAGCAACGTCTCTCAAACGGTACTCATTGATAAGCAGGCGGCGCTTGAAGAATTTCGCCAATACAGCGGCTTTGGCTCTGCTATCAGCACATTGGCTGACAACCCGCTACCACACGTTATTCAAATAACACCCATTGCCAGTATCGATAATCAAGCAAGCTTAACTTTGTTGGTTACTGAGCTTAAAAAACAGCCTGATATCCAGCTCGTTCAAATGGACATGGGCTGGCTTGATCGCCTTAATGGCATACTCAATATTGCCCAGCGTGGGGTCAGCATCATCACCATATTGCTGGGTTTTGCCGTGCTGCTTATTGTGAGTAACACCATCCGATTGGAACTCCAAAACCGCCGTGATGAAATTGACATCACTCGTCTCGTTGGCGCAACACGCTCATTTATCATGCGACCTTTTTTATACAGCGGTTTTTGGTACGGCTTTCTTGGCGGCATCGTGGCCTGCTTATTGGTTAATTTATCAGTGTGGCTGATAGACGGACCGACGAGTTCCTTGGCCTCTCTGTATAGCAGCTCATTCAACCTTAACTACATGCCTTTTACTCACGCAGTTTTATGGACAACATTTTCAATTTCACTTGGCGTTATTGGTTCTTGGATCGTCGTCAGCCGCTATTTATCCGAATTAGAAAGCTAACGCCAAGAATCTCGTTTCCACCTTAGAATTGCCTTATAAACTGAACTATTGCTATAATTAGCAGTCTTATATTGTGAGTGCTAAATGCATTAGCACCACACTTGCGAGGGATACTATGACACATGCGTTAGCATTACCTACTCATTTATCGGCTGGATCTTTAGATGCCTACATTGCATCTGTTTCTTCTGCGCCTGCTTTAACAGTAGAACAAGAAAGAGAACTGGCTGCACGTTTACGTGACAACAATGACCTAGAAGCTGCGCGCACGCTCGTTTTATCTCATATGCGTTATGTAATTCATATTGCTAGAAGTTATAGCGGTTATGGTCTAGCTCTTCCTGACCTTATCCAAGAAGGCAGCATCGGCTTGATGAAGGCGGTTAAACGTTTTGATCCAGATATGGGCGTTCGCCTTGTGTCTTATGCCGTACATTGGATTAAATCTGAAATTCATGAGTATGTGATTAAAAACTGGCGCATCGTGAAAATCGCCACGACGAAAGCACAACGCAAACTGTTCTTTAATTTAAGAAAGCACAAAAAGAACCTAGCTTGGCTAAATGAAAACGAAGCCGACGCTATCGCCAATGACTTAGGGGTTGATAAATCCGCCGTATACGAAATGGAAAAACGCCTGAGTAACTTTGATATGGCGTTTGATGGTCATCAAGATGACAACACCGAATCAGATGAAGTCGTTTACACACCGGCCAGCTTTGTGACCAACGAAGAACATGACCCAGCGAGTGTTGTTGAGACGCATAATGAAAAAGCACACAATTCCACACAACTGCGAATCGCTTTAGCTAATCTTGACGAACGTAGTCGCGCTATTTTATCTGAGCGTTGGTTAAGCGAAAAAAAATCAACCTTGCATCAACTCGCTGATAAATACCAAGTCTCTGCTGAGCGAATACGTCAGCTTGAAAAAAATGCGATGAATAAGGTGAAACAAGAGCTCTTGGAATTCAACCCCGCTTAGCGACCGCGCCTGCTGATTATTTGGCCTTCAGACGCAAGGTCATCTGTTTGCCCTTTTGTGCCATCTCAACGTGCTTGAGAAAGCTCATGCCCAACAAAACAGCCTTACCATTCATATGAGGGTTGATATGGGCGGTAACGTTCTTCAGTTCAATTGCCCCGAGCGACACTGACTCTAATATCACTCGATAAACAACAATATCACCATTGGCGGTTCGTGTTCTTTCAGGCCGCCCTTCCGTTATACCCATTTCATCAGCGACTTCCGCAGGGATGCTGATATTTGTTGCACCGGTATCCAATACAAACGTTGCCCAATGCCCATTCAGTTTACCGTCGGCTATATAATGCCCTTGCCGGTTTTGTTTTAAAATAACTTCTGCCGCACCATCAGATGCATAGATTACATCTGGACGCTCATTAGGGTTTTCTTGATGCCCGAGATATCGATCAAAACCAATCACCAGCATGGCTAAAAAGCCTATCCACGCTAATGAAACCATCATTTTTGATATTTTATTACTCGGCTCAACAGTTTTCATCTTACGTTATCCATCACTGTTGAAACTCACATCATATTGAGTAGCAACGTCAAAAACTCTTTGGCATCCTCAACGCCATTAGCCTCTGCTTTAGTTAACCAGTCCACAGCGGCAGCGCGCTGATCCTTTGAACTTGTCATTAAGCCTTCACCGTAGTTAGTCGCTAACATAACACCAAATTCAAACTGCGCTGTTGCGTCGCCCTGCTTCGCCGCTTTCTCTAACCAGAATGCAGCTTGGCGCAAGTCTCTATCAACGCCCATGCCTTTCTCATAGGCCATCGCAAGTTGGTACTCACCACGTGAATCTTTAAGCTCAGCTGCTTTTCTTAACCAAACAATGGATTGCTTAAGGTCACGTTCTACACCTTGCCCTTGTTCATACATGTTTGCTAAGTTAATCAACGCAGACGTGTTGTTTTTTTCGGCCAGCATTAACCAAATTTCATGTGCTTCATCGTACTGTGCCATTTTATATTTAGCATATGCCTCTAGCGACTGAACGGCTTGCACACTGTTTTTATCGCGGCCTGCAGTAAATTCATTCGCGTGCGACAAACCAACCATGCACACCGAAAAAACCAGCACTAAAATGCGAAAAGTCATATTAAATATAGTGATCTATTAATAAGACCGCAAATATAATCATTAGATAATAGATGGAGACTCTAAATGCCTTCATCGCAATCACATCGTCGGCTGTTTTCTTTAATAAAACAGCGTAATAAAGAAACCAAAAACCCAAGCCAATAGCAAATGCCAAGTATAAGTAACCACTCATGCCTGTTAAGAAAGGCAGTAAGCTAACGACTATTAGCAAAACGGTGTATAGAACAATTTGCAGACGAGTAAATTCAGCCCCATGTGTTACGGGCAACATAGGAATATCCGCTTTGGCATATTCTTCACGCCTTGCAACTGCTAGCGCCCAAAAATGAGGCGGTGTCCAAATAAAAATTATTAAAAATAATAACAATGAATGAGGGTCAATGGTACCCGTGACGGCAGTCCAACCTAATACCGGAGGTGCTGCACCTGCCGCACCACCTATCACAATGTTCTGTGGTGTTGCGTGCTTTAAGTACACGGTATACACCACCGCATAACCAATCAATGAGAGAAACGTTAGGAAGGCAGTCAATTCGTTAACTAAAAACGTTAGCATCAACATGGCGATGGCACCAATAGTAAATGCAAACCCCAATACTTGCGTTCCATTCAAGTCACCATGCGGTAATGGCCGGCCTTTCGTCCGCGCCATTTTTGCATCGTACTTTTGATCTAAAAAGTGGTTAATTGCCGCAGCAGATGATGCTGCAAGGCCTATACCAATGGTTCCAAAAATGAGTGGCTGCCAAGGCACCATACCTGGCACTGCCAGAAACATGCCCACAACTGCAGTAAAAACAATCAGCATTACTACTTTGGGCTTACACAGCTCGTAATAGCTTTTCCAGCCCGGCGTGTTTGTTGAATTGTCGATGGTTTGATCAGTCAAAATAGAACCTTATATTGTCGAATCTTTGGTCAGCCGGAAATTTACGTATACCAAACTTAATAACAGGATGGCAGCAACCGCATTATGCGCTACAGCAGCGTGTAGTGGCAAATTTAGCAGCACATTTACAATGCCTAATAATACTTGAACGGACAATAACCCAGCCAACATAATGGCTTCTTTTATTGCACGAAGCTTAAAGAGCAAAACAGATAACCATAATAGTATTACGGTGGTGATAAGTGCACCTATTCTGTGCAACCAATGAATCGCCGCCCGCGCCTCATTACTTAGCACACCAAATTCATAATCAACACCCAATCCACGCCATAGAACAAACCCTTCCTTGTAATCCACGTCCGGGCTCCAAGAGTCTCCAAAACAGGTGGGGAACTCTGGGCATGCTAACGCGGCATAATTGGTACTTGTCCAGCCGCCTAATGCAATCTGCGCCACCAAAACCATTAAAGCAATAATCGCTAGGTTTTTTACACAACCATTCTTGTTATCGCTTGGTAAGCGTTTTTTTCTTACCCGTAATAACAATAACAATAGGAAACTAAGCGTTGCCAAGCCACCGAGCAAATGGCTCATTACGATGACGGGTTTCACTAACAGGGTGACTGTCCACATCCCCAAAGCACCTTGGAACATAACCAATAATGACAGTCCAGTCGTTAAACCACGCAAACTAGCTAACGCAGGGCTTCGCCATGCCATGAATGTTAATATCAATATGATTAACCCTAACGTACTAGCAAAGTAGCGGTGAATCATTTCCTTCCATGCTTTTGATGCCTCTACAGGGCGCTCGTAATTCTTTTCTGCATGCGCTAGCCCTTCAGGCGATTCATCAAGTATTAAACTACCGTAACAACCCGGCCAATCTGGGCAACCTAAACCAGCATCAGACAACCGCACATAAGCGCCAAGAACAACAACGACCAAGGCCAATAACAATGCAAAAATAGTCAAATTCCTAAACATATTTAACCTATTTGTGATGCTTTAAAGAGTAGCTTCCAATCTTTCTTAATGCCATATGGGTCTGCATCTTGTTGGTATCTCATCATGATGTTACCTAACGGGTCTAACATCAGCATATCGCCATCAGAAACATCCTTAATCAGCTTTTTCAAACTTAGTAGGTGTTCATTATTCCAAGTGTATACACTCAACTTAGGGTCGTTTGATAAGACGCCACTAACGGCATCGTTAGAACTGTTCAAATACACCCTAACTAACCGTGAAGCATCCTTATTCAACAAGGTATGTAGTTGTCTGAGCATATGCACAGATTTTTCACAACCTTCATCGCATCGACCATCCACATCAAGATGCAGTAACACCCAACGACCTTTTAAATGGTCTAAGTTAGTCTTCTCACCATTAATAATAAAATTACTTAGTTTTGAAGGAATAGCGGGTGAAACCAACTCACCATAATTTTTAGTTTCACCACCATCTAACCACTGTGGGTTACTAAATACCGTCCACGCGGTCATCACCGGTAATGCAAACAATATTGCAATAAATACCAGTTTCAACCGGTTTTTTGTTAATGAATTCATTCTTCTTCGCGCCTTTTTTTAACTGTTAATACAAAATATATAACCACCCAAGCTATCGCCAAGGCAAACCATTGAAATGCATATCCGTGGTGTTTCTCTGGCCCCATTTTCATAACGACCCATTGTCTGTCGTAGCCATCGGGTTCGTTCTCATCTAATAAAACTTGATAGGGCAATATCTTATAACCCAACCGATTAGCCACTTTATTAATGTCAATGACTTGAGTTACTGCCGGCCAACCCTCAGAAAGCTGGTCAGCATACTCTAACTTAAGGCCAACACTTGGGAAATGATCTAACTTACCGGTAACCAACACATCTAGACTGCTTATTTTAACATCTGGTAAAACCTTACGGTCATTACCTAATGGCACCCAGCCCCTATTTAATAGAATGGCCTGCTTATCATTTAATCTAAGGGGCGTTAAAACAGAATAACCCGCCCTGCCATTCCTAACCTGATTATCTATCAACACTTGATGCAGCGCGTCTAACTGGCCGGTTACGTTAACCGGTAAATAACGCAAGGTTGTATCACTTAGGTCAATGTTCATTAAATCCACAGGCTTAAGTGTTAGCCTTTTATCCTGCAAATCTAGTAGATCCTGTTTTTGTTGCGCCCTATCTAACTGCCAATAACCTAAATTTACTAGCAAGCCTAATACTAAAATCGCTAGTAACGTCAGAAATAAATTGGCTTTAAATTGCATGATAAAAAATATATTGGTTATTAATGCTGCTTTACACGACAATATCGCAAATTATTGGAGATTTGTCAGATGCCACCACTCATTAAGTACTTAGTCGTTTTCATTCTAATCGTCATCATTTATAACTTGTTTAAGGCGTTTTACCACTTATCAAAAGGTACGTCGAACCCCAAAAAAGTCGTTAAGTCGTTAATGATTCGTGTTGGATTTTCTATCGCGCTATTTCTCTCGTTATTATTGGCATCTTACCTAGGCATCATCAAGCCACATGGTTTGTTACCTATTGAAAAACCAGCAATTGAACAACCCTTATAAAACCCCTTCTTTAAGGTGCAAAAAAGGCGCTACGTAAGTAGCGCCTTTTTTGAGATAAATACTATTTACAGCCAGTAAACGAAGATAAACAACCCTAGCCAAACCACGTCCACAAAATGCCAATACCAAGCTGCTGCTTCAAAGGCAAAATGATTCTCTGGTGTAAAGTGGCCCTTAATACTACGTACCAACATAACCGTTAACATAATTGCACCAACCGTTACGTGAAAGCCGTGAAAGCCCGTTAACATATAGAAAGTTGATCCATACACGCCTGTACCAAGTGTTAAATTAAGCTCGTGGTAACCATGGCTATATTCAAGTGCTTGCAAGCCAACAAAGATGAAACCAAGAGTAACGGTTAAGGCAAGGCCAATAATAAGTTGCTTACGTTTATTAGCAACCAAGCCCCAGTGAGCCCATGTACATGTAACGCCACTGGTTAATAACAACAATGTGTTGATAGCGGGTAAGCCCCATGCGCCCATTTTTTCGTATTCGCCACCTACATCGCCAGGACCATTAGTTGGCCATACAGCTTCAAAACTGCTCCATAAGTATTCGTTTGTGGAAGCACCTACGCCTTCACCAGCTAACCAGGGTACTGAAAAAATTCTTATGTAATATAAAGCACCAAAGAAAACAGCAAAGAACATCACTTCTGAGAAAATAAACCAAACCATTCCCATACGGAATGATGCACCTTCGACTTCTTTATAGGTACCAGATTCACTTTCATCAATCACCTCTCCGAACCATCCAAACATCATATAGACAATGACTAGAAAGCCGACGATCATGACATTTGATGCCATCGTAGAACCATTTAACTGTGATGCAAAGCCACCCAATAATAATGTTAAGCCAACTGAACCAACAATTGGCCACTTTGCATCATGAGGAATGTAATACGCGTTTTCTGAAGACATAAATTTACCTATTCCAGTTTATCTATCTGTTAAAAATATGAAAGAGCCTAAATAAAATGATAGCGCAACTGTTGCCAGGATTACTAACGTTATTATATTTTTTCTTTTCTGCTCTTTCATTTTATATAAACTGCGCCTAACTTAAGCTAGGCGCTATTCATTTACTTAATTTCTGGCGCTTCTGTAAAGCTATGGTAAGGAGGTGGTGAAGGTAATGTCCACTCCAAGCCTGTAGCCCCTTCCCACACTTGATCAGTTGCTTTTTCACCGCCTTTAATTGTTTTATAAACAATGTAGCAGAAGAATACTTGCGACAAACCAAATACAAAGCCACCAATACTTGACCACATATTAAATTCTGCAAACTGTACAGCATAATCAGGAATACGACGTGGCATACCCGCTAAGCCTAAGAAATGTTGGGGGAAGAACAATACGTTCACTGACACAGTCGAAATCCAGAAGTGCCACTGCCCATGCGTTTCGTTATACATATTACCTGTCCACTTAGGCAACCAGTAATATGCAGCGGCCATAATTGAATAGATAGCACCAGTCACTAACACATAATGGAAATGAGCTACTACAAAATAAGTATCGTGGTATTGGAAATCAGCTGGAGCAATCGCCAACATTAAGCCTGAAAAACCACCAATGGTAAACATGATGACAAATCCAATAGCAAATAACATCGGTGTTTCAAAGGTCATCGACCCTTTCCACATAGTTGAAATCCAGTTAAACACTTTTACGCCTGTTGGTACAGCAATCAACATAGTTGCGTACATAAAGAACAACTCGCCTTGCAGAGGCATACCCACTGTAAACATGTGGTGAGCCCATACAATAAATGATAAGAATGCAATTGAAGACGTTGCATACACCATTGAGCTGTAGCCAAATAATGGCTTACGTGCGAACGTTGGAATAATTTCTGATACAACCCCAAACGCTGGAAGAATCAAAATATATACTTCAGGGTGACCAAAGAACCAGAATATGTGTTGGAACAACACAGGGTCACCACCACCGGCTGCATTAAAGAATGTTGTATCGAAGAATTTATCGGTTAACAACATAGTCACTGCACCCGCTAACACTGGCATCACAGCAATCAATAAATACGCTGTAATAAACCATGTCCATACGAATAAAGGCATTTTCATTAATGTCATGCCGGGGGCACGCATGTTAAGAATGGTAACAATAACGTTGATCGCGCCCATTACTGATGAAATACCCATCATATGAATAGCAAAAATCATGAACGGGAAACCATTGCCACCTTGCAGTACAAGAGGAGGGTAAATAGTCCAACCACCGGCTGGAGCACCACCGTCCATGAAGAATGTGCCCAATAACATTGCAAATGCAAATGGAAGGATCCAGAAGCTCCAGTTATTCATTCTTGGTAGCGCCATATCTGGTCCACCAATCATAATAGGGAGCATCCAGTTTGCCAAACCAACAAAAGCTGGCATAACACCACCAAAGATCATAACCAAGGCATGAACTGTTGTCATTTGGTTAAAGAAGCCAGGATCTACAAATTGCATGCCCGGTTGAAATAGCTCAAGACGGATAACCATCGCCATTGCGCCACCAATCATAAACATTACCAATGCAAATAATAGGTACAACGTACCAATATCTTTATGGTTAGTTGTTGTAACCCAACGCATTAAGCCTTTTGCTGGACCGTGATCGTGATGATCGTCATGTGTATCTGTAACAGTCGTCATTATCTTAATCTCCTGATTATCTTAATGCAGCAATAGCAGCAGGCTGAACAGCGTCGCCTACTTTATTGCCTAGTGAATTACGTTGATAAGTAATAACTGCAGCCAACTCAACATCACTAAGTTGGTCTTTAAAACCAGCCATTGCTGTGCCCGTTTTGCCGTTCATTACCATGTTGATATGGTTATTTATATCACCTGTTGCAATAGCGCCTCCGGTAATCGCTGGGAATACACCAGGGATACCTTCACCTTTTTTCTGATGACAAGCTACGCAATTTGCGCGGTAAACCTTTTTACCTTTTTGCTTGAGCTCACGAGGGTCCAAATCTTCAATCGCCGCTAACTTGGCTGTTGCAGCCGCACCTTTCTGGGCTGCTAACCAAGCCGCATAATCAGCTTCGGATTTTACTTCTACAACAATCGGCATAAAGCCGTGGTCACGGCCGCATAATTCAGCACATTGGCCTCGGTATACACCTGGTTCATCAACAACAGTCCATGCTTCATTAATAAACCCAGGAATCGCGTCTTTTTTCCAACCAAAGTCAGGAATCCACCAAGAATGAATAACATCAGCCGACGTTAGTAGGAAACGTATTTTCTTACCAGCAGGAATTACTAGTGGATGATCAACATTTAATAAGTAATTTTCAACCGTTGCAGGATCAATGTCAGACCCTACCATTCGTGCTTCATTACTCTTTGCATCAAGCTTGCTAAAGAAGCTTACATCTTCACCAATATACTCATACTGCCACTTCCATTGGTAACCTGTGATCTTAACCGTCATATCAGCTTCAGTCGCATCATGCATATCAACAAGCACTTTAGTCGCTGGAATAGCCATAACAATCAAGATAATAAAAGGTATTATCGTCCAAACTAGTTCAGCCGTCATGCTTTCATGGAATTGCGCAGCAACATAACCTCTTGATTTACGGTGGTAAATCATTGAGTAAATCATCGCCCCAAAAACGACAACGCCGATTGCCACACACACCCAAAGGATAAGCATATGTAAGTCGTACACTTGACGACTAGTTTCGGTTACACCGACAGGCATATTCAACCCATATTCCGCATGTGCAACGCTTGACATAAATGTCAGTGCAGCGCCACCAGCAAAAAGTTGCTTTAGTTTATTCACAGAAACAGTCTCCCTTATTTTTTAACTTTCAAACTAACTAAATGATAGCG
>DUCA01000199.1 GCA_012960055.1 Cycloclasticus sp. | reverse complement strand
CCGATTAAATGACTAACGATTTAGCCACTCCATATAACACGCCACCCCTTCGTCGACACTCTTAAACGTGTGGTTACATCCCGCCGTGCGCAATGCGGTTAAGTCCGCTTCGGTAAAGCTTTGATAGTGACCGACCAAGTGGTCTGGAAAAGGAATATAACTTAAGTTACCTTTTTGATGATAATCGAGCACGCCTTTAGCAACGTCATTAAACGGTTGGCTACGGCCGGTACCACAATTGAAGATACCTGAAACGCTCGGGTTATCCAAAAACCATAAATTCACCTCGACAACATCGCCGACATACACAAAATCACGCACTTGCTCACCGTCGCCGTAGCCATCACAACCGGCGAATAACTTAATCTCACCTTTCTCAAGCAACTGATTATTTAAATGGAAAGCCACACTCGCCATGCTACCTTTATGTTGCTCACGTGGGCCATACACATTGAAGTAACGTAAGCCGACTACTTGGCTTCTCACCTCTTGATGATTTAACAATTCTTGTTTACGCACATATTGATCAAACAGAAATTTAGAATAGCCATACACATTTAACGGCGCTTCGTTTGCTAGGTCCTCTTTAAAAACACTGCCACCGCCATACACCGACGCGCTGGACGCATAAATAAAAGGAATTTTATGGGCCTGACAAAAGTGGAACAAGGTTTTCGAGTATTCGTAGTTATTCTCCATCATGAACTGGCCGTCCCACTCGGTCGTCGATGAACAGGCGCCTTGGTGAAAGATAGCTTCAATTTTCACATCGTCAAAATCACCACCCAAGATACTGTCTAAAAAATCATCTTTATCCATGTAATCGGAAATACACCCATCAACGAGGTTTTTAAACTTCGTACCATCCGTTAAATCATCCACCACCAAAATATCTTCAATGCCTTTGGCATTTAAGCCTTGCACAATGTTGCTACCTATAAAGCCCGCACCGCCTGTTACGATTATCATATTCGTCTACCTCTTACTTTCTGTGTCACGTATGTTTTTAATTAAATTTGTGGTCGAACAACCGTCGACATAATCCAGCACGTAGGTTGCACCGCCCGCTACGGCAACACAATCGTGCCCTTCAATGTCTTCAATCCTTTTATAGTCGCCGCCTTTTACCAACACGTCTGGCAGTATTCGACAAATATGCTCGCGCGGTGAATCTTCAGTAAACGCACACACCCAATCCACGCAAGCCAATGCAGATAGCATTTCTGCGCGCGTCTCTAATGGGTTGATAGGGCGCTCTGGACCTTTCAGTCTGCCCACGGAAGCGTCGTCATTGACCAGGATAACCAAACGATCGCCTAAGTCCTTTGCTTGTTGCAAGTAACGCACATGACCCGGATGCAAAATATCAAAACAGCCATTGGTTAACACAATCTTCTCGCCATTCACCCGCGCGGTGGTAATCGCCACATCTAGCTCATCGGCGGTGACAAAGCCTTTCGGCATATCATCCAAAGTATGCAAAGTCGCTTTCAGTTCTTGTTGGCTAATGGTTGCGGTACCCAGTTTAGCAACCACCAAACCAGCTGCTTGATTAGCCAGCACCGTTGCTTCTGAAAAACTTGAACCCGCCGCCAAGCCCGCCGCCAAGGTCGAAATGACCGTATCGCCGGCGCCGGTTACATCAAACACTTCTTGCGCTTGGGTGGGCATATGAATAGGCGCTTCATTGGGCTGCAGTAAGGTCATCCCTTTTTCACCACGCGTCACCAACAAGGCTTCTAGTTCTAATTCAACTAATAACGCTAAACCGCGCGTAACGACATCCTCATCACTGTTGCAGTCACCCACAACCGCCTGGAATTCACTCCAATTGGGGGTAATGAGTGTAGCACCACGGTACTTTTTGAAATCACTGCCTTTCGGGTCAATCAGTACCTTTTTGCCGGCCTTTTTCGCTTCGCCTATCAACTGTTGCACCGAGGCCAATGTGCCTTTGCCATAATCTGACAAAATCACCACATCGTGCTGACTTAAGGTTTGA
>DUCA01000198.1 GCA_012960055.1 Cycloclasticus sp. | reverse complement strand
TTTACCGGTAATAAAGCCACACCAACAACCGTATCCACCGTAGAAATAATGGAGCAACCGTTTAATATCGCCGCTGTACAAAATAACAACGCTATCTTCAAATTCAATTTATTCATGACCTCATCATACACCGTTCATCGTACTGCTTTGTGAAACGCCCCACCGTTTTAATCACCTTTCTTGTAAGACTTTAAAAAAGCCTTAATCCGCTCTAAACCCAACTCTATAGATTCCATTGTTGTCGTGTAAGCAAACCTAAGATATTTTTCAGGTTGGTTCTGCCCAAAGTCTTTGCCCGGCGTTGTTGCTACCCCACCTTTGTCCAACAATTCGAGCGCAAACGCATAACCATCATCGGTAAAAGCACTGCAATCGGCATAAATATAAAAAGCACCTTGCGGTTTATCCTCCATCACAAAACCTAGCGCTTTTAGGCCGTCGTATAACGCATCACGACGTTGCTCAAACTCATCACGCCGTTGTAGCAATATCTTCCGCGTATCGTCATTAAAGGCCGCTAGCGCCGCGTACTGCGAATGCGTTGGAGCAGCAATATACAAATTTTGCATTAGCCGTGTGGCCGCTGACACGGCGTATTCCGGCACAATCAACCAACCGATTCGCCAACCTGTCATACCGAAAAACTTCGAAAAGCTGTTTAGCACAAACACATCGTCCGTTATCTCTAACGCAGAGATAGCTCGTTGCTGATAAACCAGTCCGTGGTATATTTCATCTGAAATCAAAAAACCATCCTGCTCGTGTACTGCCGTAACGATATCGCTTAACTGCTCACGGTCAACCATCGTACCCGTTGGATTAGACGGTGAGGCAATCATCACGCCACGAGTTGAACCACCCCATGATTGTAAAATACGTTCACCCGTTAATTGAAAGCCCTCAGCCTCGCCAACACCTACTGCTTTTGCTTTTGCCCCAAATAATCTAATCAGGTTACTGTTACAAGGATAACCAGGGTCAGCGGTTAAAACCTCATCACCTTCATCCAATAACGACGCTAACGCAACCGTCAACGCGCCAGATGCGCCTGGCGTAATAAAAATACGTTCCGCAGACACCGTTACATTATATTCTTGCCGATAATATTCAGCAATTTTGTCACGCAGCGCTGGCAAGCCCTGCGCCTTTGTATAATGTACATTGCCAATATCTAAAAAAGCTTTAGCCGCCTCTAAAATAGGCTTTGGGGTAGAGAAATCGGGCTCCCCTACTTCCATATGAACTATTTGCCGGCCTGTTTCTTCTAGTGCTTTGGCTCTCGCCATAATATCCATCACGTAAAATGGCGACACGCCTTCAACGCGGTTTGAAACTTTTCCAATATTCATTAAAAAACCTTTGTAGAAACCATCAATAAGGTCTATATTTTAAGGCATGATAATCTCGCGTACGAGTATGCAATGAATAAAAATATTGCATATTGACTGCAAACCTGATATTTATGCGCGCTGAATTTTAATCTTGGGTAATAATAAAACAATGGCTACAAACAAAAACAAGAGGTTGGACGGATCTCAATTTCAATTCACACCTTACAAAACTAAAAAAGGTGAGGAGCATATGTCTCCAGCACAAACTGCTCATTTCAAATCCATTCTTATGCTTTGGAAAGCAGAGTTAATGGGCGAAGTTAATCGCACCGTTCACCATATGCAAGATGAAGCGTCTAACTTCCCTGACCCAAATGACAGAGCGACTCAAGAAGCAGATTTCAGCTTAGAGTTAAGAACCCGTGACCGCGAACGCAAGTTGGTTAAGAAAATTGATGAGTCATTGGGCATGTTAGATGCCGACGATTACGGTTTTTGCGAGTCATGTGGTCTTGATATCACCATTAAACGCCTTGAAGCACGACCAACGGCTACGCAGTGTATCGATTGCAAATCTCTTGATGAAATAAGAGAAAAACAAAAACGTTAA
The DNA here is from genome assembly GCA_012960055.1 of Cycloclasticus sp. Lineage (GTDB taxonomy): Bacteria > Pseudomonadota > Gammaproteobacteria > Methylococcales > Cycloclasticaceae > Cycloclasticus. The sequence goes on along the minus strand of DUCA01000198.1, from coordinate 74 downwards.
CGCTTTAAAACATTCAGAATACAGGGGGCGCTTTGCCCCCTCACCTACTGGCCCCCTTCATTTCGGTTCACTCT
>DUCA01000197.1:9413-11973 GCA_012960055.1 Cycloclasticus sp. | reverse complement strand
CGGTTCTTACCTCTTTCAAGCCCAGACAACCATAAAATTCGCGTTAGAACCCAATCCCTATCGGGCAATTCATCCATTAATGTTTGCTGAAATATTTCACCCGTAAAGCGCCTGCCAACAAACACACTGCCGACGACTGCATGATCACCAATCTTTGCTCGTATAATATGCTTTCCACGCGGTGTACACTCACTGCCAAACTGCTCACCTACTCCCTTCTTCGCGGTACAAACTTGATACGATTTAACCAACTCATCACCCAGATACAACATCAACGCTTGCTGCTCGATATCGATTGTTATGGTGAGTAAGTCGTGCGCCATCTATTTTTCAAACAAGGCAATAGACTCAACATGTGAAGTATGTGGGAACATGTCCATCACACCCGCCCGTTTCATTGTATACCCCAGTTCATTCACCAAAATAGCGGCATCACGTGCCAAGGTCGATGGGTTACATGAAATATACAACACCTGTTCCGCACCCCATTTCGGCAAATAATGCAGAATTTCTTTGGCTCCCAAACGTGGTGGATCAATCAAGACTTTATTGTATTTTTGTTTCGTCCAAGGCTCATCAGCCACCTCTTCCATTAAATTCGCCGTATAAAAACTCGCATTGCTTATGCCGTTTTTATCGGCGTTTTCTTTCGCCCGTTTAATCAAGTCATCGCTGCCTTCAACGCCCGTTACGTGCCCGGCAACTTTGGCCATTGGCAAAGTGAAATTACCCAAGCCGCAGAACAAATCGAGCACATTGTCGTTTTCATTTAAGTCCAAGGTCTGCAATGCGCGATTAATCATTTTCCGGTTGATTTCTACATTCACTTGCACAAAATCGCTGGGGCCGAAATACAGGGTCACCTCATTGGGCAAGGCATAACTGAGCGCGGGCTTTTCGCCCGCTAAAGGCGCAATGGTATCGGGACCTTTGGATTGCGTGTAAATATCAACATTTGCAGATAACTCAAAAGAGCTCAATATAGCTATATCGTCATCGCTCAATGGTTCCAATATTCTAAAAACCAACGCCGTTCGGTTGTCACAAATAGACACTTCAATTTGCGGGATTTTATCTTTAATCGACAAGCCGCCAATCAAAGCAGAAAGATCCATCAATCGTTTACCAACCGATGGATGAAGCACGTCACAGGACTCGATTTCAGCCAAAAAAGGACTGGCCTTTTCTCTAAAGCCAACCAACACGCGGCCTTTTTTAATCACATCTTTAACGCCTAAACGTGCTCGATGACGGTAACCCCAAAAAGGCCCGGTTAACGCTGGCCAAAGCTCGAAATCTTCCAGTTTAGCAATGCTCTTAAATTGATCAATCAGGATGCTTTGCTTCGCCAGTATTTGTTTTTCAGGGTCTAGGTGTTGAAGGCTGCAGCCACCGCAAATCGTATAATGTTCACAGCCCGGTTCCACACGATCAGCTGACGCCGTCAACACTTCAGTTACTCGCCCTTCAGCAAAGTCTTTTTTCTTTTTACTGTATTCAAACACCACCTCTTCGCCAGGCAATGCGCCCGCAATGAATACCGCTTTTCCGTCTACGTGAGCTACCCCACGACCATCGTGTGCCATCGACTCTATGCATGCATTTGCCGTTTCTGGAGGTAACTTCTTACGCCTATTTCTACGTCTCGCCATATCGTTTAAAACATCTACTCTTAATTATCATTGAGCGATATTTTAAACGTTAAAGCAAATTTAATCCGGAAAAATACCGGTTGAAATATAGCGGTCGCCACGATCACAAATAACCACCACAATCGTTGCATTCTCTAATCGTTTGGAAAGCTCTAATGCAACATACGTTGCGCCGCCAGAAGACACACCGCAAAAGATACCTTCTTTTTCAGCCAGCAATCGGGTCATGTCCTCTGCCTGCTGTTGACTCACTTCAAGAATCTCATCTACACGCGCGGAGTCGTAAATCTTAGGCATGTATTCTTCCGGCCAGCGCCGAATACCGGGAATTTTCGAGTCACCTTCTGGCTGTACCCCAACGATGCGAATGTCCGTGTTTTTCTCTTTCAGAAACATTGAGGTACCCATGATGGTGCCCGTCGTGCCCATTGAGCTGACGAAGTGCGTTATTTCGCCTTGGGTATCACGCCAAATTTCAGGGCCAGTCCCGCTGTAATGCGATAAGGGATTGTCTGCATTGGCAAATTGGTCAAGCACCTTGCCTTCGCCGTTTGCCTCCATTTTTCGTGACAGGTCAATCGCCGCCTCCATACTGCCTGCAGCCGGCGTCAAAATGATTTGCGCGCCAAATGCTTTCATCGATGCTCGTCGTTCAACGCTCATATTATCCGGCATAATCAAAATCATCTTATAGCCTTTAATCGCCGCCGCCATTGCAAGCGCAATACCGGTATTGCCGCTGGTCGCCTCGATTAAAACATCACCCGGTTTAATGTCACCCCGTAATTCAGCTTGTTGAATCATACTGATGGCCGGGCGATCCTTTACGGAACCCGCGGGATTGTTACCTTCCAGCTTCAATAAAATAGTATTGCTTGTTGCATCTAACCGCTGCAATTTAACTAACG
>DUCA01000197.1:6834-9392 GCA_012960055.1 Cycloclasticus sp. | reverse complement strand
TCAATCGTGGGATAAATCATGCCTTCTCATAGAAACTCAATCAGGGCGCAAAGGTAACATATATTGCCAAGCTTCTTAATGGTTTTAGGTTATGTCCTTAGTCATGATTATTCACTCTTCGAGTGCGCCAGTTTGTGCTAATCTTTCAGGAAAGTAACGAGGTTATCTCATTGGAGAATAAAAAAACACGACCGACTCAGGCTACAGCCTACTTTGTTGTCCCTGCATTACTACTGATTGTATCCAACCCCCTTAAAGCTAACAACCACGATGACTTGGCATTTTTTAATGCTGAAATTCCAGTGGTTTTATCTGCCACCCGTTTAGCACAACCACAAACCGAAGCGCCTGCATCTATCACCGTTATAGGCCGTGAGATGATAAAGCTATCGGGGGCCAAAAATATTGCCGAAATTTTCCGCCTCGTACCCGGCATGCACGTTGGGTACATACGTGGCAACAGAGCGGTAGTTGGCTACCAAGGTATCAGCAGTGAATACCCGCAGGGCGTTCAAGTCCTAATTGATGGACAATCTCAATACAGCCCACTTTTTGGCGGCATTAATTGGGCTAACTTTCCACTGATGATAGAAGACATTGAACGTATTGAAGTCATTCGTGGCCCAAATAGCGTTTCCTTTGGCTCAAATGCATTTCAAAGTGTTGTAAATATTATAACGACCCACAGTACTCAAACCAATGGCTTACAACTCAAAGCCACAATCGCTGAACGCGGTTATGAACGTACACTTATAAGGACTGGGCAGCATTTCGGAGATTTAGATTTTAGAGTCAGCGTCAGTCACCTTGATGATGCTGGTTATAAAAATAATCTAGATGATAACCGCCAAGACATGCTAACGGCTCGGGCAGACCTTAGCCTTACGCCGCGCGATACACTTCAGCTATCTTTTGTCGCGCTCAACACCTTGAGAGAAACGGCTAATCCTTCAGACCCTTCAGACCCAACCGATCCAAACCGCAACCAGGATGAGTCACATTACGCCATACACGGCAAATGGGAACGCGTCATCAATCAAGAGCAGCAGTTTTCCGCACAGCTTTCTTATGCCGTCATGGACAGTAAAGATAAATATACGACTGATGCTAGTGCAATTTTAAGCCCTGGAGCCACTTTCTTTGCAGACCAAACGGCTAGCTATGACCGTTGGGATTTTGAATTCGAACACTTACTTAAACCCAGTGATTCAACTCGCCTAGCCTGGGGTATTGGTTTACGTAGTGACCGTGTCGCCCTGCCGTTATGGACTGGAACCGACAAACAGCACGACAACTCGCTACAAAGAATTTTTGCTAATCTTGAATGGCGTGCCACCGATAAACTTATCGTCAACGTTGGCTCGTTATGGGAACACAGCCAAATTGCAGGCGACAATGCCTCTCCACGTTTTGCTTTAAATTATCTAATAACTCCCACACAGAGTGTTCGTTTCGTGGCATCACACGCCTTCCGGACACCTGTTTTGGTAGAAAATAATTTCGATGCGAATTATGTTTTCCAAACCGCTGGGGGCGAACTGGTCCTTCCCATACTACGTAATACATCAAATTATGTGGACCCGGAAATGATTGACTCCTTTGAATTTGGTTATCACGGACTATTTTGGAACAATGCGTTAACCCTAGACATTAAATTATTTAGAAATGAATACGATGATCTCATCGACACCGAGGACACGAATGTAATCGATGGCATAACACTTAATGGCATTCCACTTCCTAACAACCCTCCTTTGACACCCAACCCGATTGCAGTAAAGTTTTTAGACAATTACCATCACGCCGAAGTAAATGGCTACGAAATTGAATTCAACTACCGCCCTAGTCGACAAAATTTAATTCACCTTGGCTACAGTTATAATCACATTGCGCAAAATGACGACGCACAAAATATCGTAGACTCCGTTCCAAAAAACACTTTTAACCTGCTAGCAGCGCACACGTTAAAAAACAAGACGTGGGCAAGCCTAGCTTATTATTACACCGGCAGTATGGAATACAAAAACTCCGGTGCACCTCAAGGCCCTACGCGACGACTGGATTTAAATATGGGCGGGACGTTAAAAGTTGCGCCTAAACAGCATATTGACTTTAGTTTTACGCTTCAATTGGCACTGGATAAAAACAAAGATTTTCTCAATGAGTTTAACCTAGATAACCGCGCTTTTGTCGAAGCCAGTTATAATTTTCGATAATAGAACATTTACTCATATCAAAGAAAAACATGAATCGCTGTATAACATTTCACACTCAGTTCGTATCGCTCGCTTTATTGGCGAGCCTTTCATGTGCCTCTTACGCTGAACCCGAAGATCTCTTTTTTGACAACCAAATTGTTCCCATTGTGCTGTCTGCCTCAAAATTACCGCAACTGCAAACAGAGGCGCCAGCAAGCATTACGGTCATTGATCGCGCGTTAATTAAAGCATCCGGCGCCACTCAAATACCGGAGTTATTTAGGCTCGTACCCGGCATGCAGGTGGGTAACGCGCGTGGTAACTTCCCCGTTGTTGCCTATCAAGGGCTAACCTCGGAGC
>DUCA01000197.1:3475-6824 GCA_012960055.1 Cycloclasticus sp. | reverse complement strand
ATTCCCACAAGGCGTACAAGTCGTCATTGATGGCAGCTCTGTCTATTCGCCTATATTTGGTGGCGTAGTATGGAGCACTTTACCGCTAGCGCTTGAAGATATCGAACGAATTGAAGTCGTTAGGGGGCCTAACAACGCCTCATTTGGCGCCAATGCCTTTCAAGGCGTGATTAATATAACCACAACTCACGCCTCGCAAGCGCCCCGTTTAACGACGAGCTTTAGAACGAATAACAACCAATCTGAACGCGCTTTTTTTCGTTTCGCAGACACGCAGGCGAACAAAAGACTAAATTATCGAATTAGCCTAAGTTCGGAGAAAAAAGAAGGCTACGAACAATTTTCTGACGACTCCAGTAAAGACGCCTTATCCGCTCGCGTAGACTTCCGCTTGGATACAAAAAACACATTACAACTCAATTTCGCCGCATTAGATTCTAAAAGACAAACACAAAGCCCAATACCTTCATTGCTTCTTTTTGACCCCAAGCGCAACCGCAACGAGTCCACACAACTTGCTCAAATTACATGGGAGCAGCAAATAAATGACGGTGAACAAGTTAGCACACGCCTTTCATATCATCATTTTGACGGCAAAGACAAATATAACGTGCCGCCATTCGGAACGCTTGATGTTGGCAGCGAATCAACCACTTGGGACTTCAATGCGGAACACATTGTAAAGTTCAAGAGCGCACAGCGTTTAATTTGGGGTATTGGTGCCACTCACGAATCTGTTTACGCGCCGTTTAGAATGAACTCCAGCAAAACGAGAACCAATACACGAGTTCGCCTTTTTGGTAATTTAGAATCCCGTTTAACTAATCAGCTCATTTTCAACACCGGCGCACTCGTTGAACATGAACAAATTACAGGGCTTAACGTTTCACCTCGTATCACCCTTAACTATTTAAGCTCCCCTAATCATGCGTACCGCATTACCGCAACTAAGGCCTTCAGAACACCCGTGATTCCTGAAGAAGAACGAGATACCGTCTTGTTTGGCACACCATTACAAGTGTCTGCTGAAAACATTGAGCCTGAAACCGTCACTTCCTTTGAAGCCGGCTACCACGGTATCTATTGGCTAAACACATTAAATACCGATGTGAAATTATTTCACAATGACTACAAACAACTGATTAATAACGACTTAAGCAACACCCTGCCTGTACTTGATAACATAGATCAAGCCAAAACATACGGCGCAGAAATTGAATTAAACTACCGGCCTAATCGTCGCAACATATTGCATGCCGGCTACGCTTATACACAGGTGAAACACGCAACGGACGAACGTTTAAACAGTTCCATACCCAAACACAATTTCAATGTCTTGTTTTCGCACCAATACGACAATGGTTTCCGTAACGGCATTGAGTATTACTACACCAGTGACATGCAATATTTAGGCGGCCAAAATGACCCTCAAGGGATATTTCAACGTCTAGACCTTTCTGCAGGTAAGCTTATTAAGTTGGGCAACAACAAGTCCATTGATATTAACCTCAACTTGCAATTAGCGCTGAACAAAAACACAGACTTTCACGAGCCGACTACTGCCGATAATCTCATCTATTTAGAGATGAAATATCTTGCCCACTAATTCATCTCTTACACTAAGTTTTCACCGCTTCCTAGCCGCTACGGCTCTGCTGATGTTGCCCATTCATTCTTGGGCCTTAAATGTAGCTCTTGTTTATAATGAAGATAGCCGTTATCAAAGCCTTTTCATGAATGAGCTTTCAACCCAGGTTTTAGCGAACAACAACGTTAATTTAACCAAAATGCCGACCGCTTCATTTTCCATATCCGCTTTTAAAAACAAGCGTTTCGATGTGATTGTTAACCTCGATAACAAGGCAGGCGAAACCTTAATGGCCTCCAGCTTAAGCAAAAAAACATTGCACGCGCTCACCACCTTGACGCGTGCTAGAAGTTTGGCCCCTTGTCTGCCTCGATGCTCAAAAAGCCTTCCTAAACATCGATTCTTTGTGCTTGACCAACCACCTGCGCGACAGCTTCAGCTAATTCAACTGATTAACCCTAATTTTAAACATATTGGCATTATCGCCACCAATAAATCGGTAATGCAGTTAAAACTCGTCATGAATGCAGCTAAGCGACAAAAACTAACGATTAACGAACACATTACTGATGCTGAAAATATGCGGTATGAAATTGATAATGTGTCTAAATCCACCGATATTATTTTGGCTATCGCCGACACCGATATCTACAACTCATCGTCACTGCCCCAGATTCTGTTAACCAGTTATCGTTACCGGACACCCATTATCGGTTTTTCTAAAGGTTTCGTTAGAGCGGGTGCCATTGCCGGTGTTGTCAGCAACATGCAACAGTTGGCTCAGCATCTCATTGAGGTATTAACGGGCTCAGATACACCGAGTGTAAAAAAATCGGGCAATATCATTTATCCTAAATACTACGACGTCATTAGTAATAGGAACATTGCAAAGAGTTTAAATTTACACTTTCCAAGCGATGATGCATTAAAAAAGCAATTAATCTCTTATGAAACTGTTCGATAGGCTGAAATTAAAGGACAAACTGCTTCTCTTGGGCGTTCTGCCCGCCGCCGCACTGACTCTTATTCTTGCTGTTTATTTTACCTCGACGCGCTTAAACGACATGTACAGCCTAATCGATAAAACAAACGAAAACTTAGCCCGTTCAATTGCTGAAGCAAGTATTAGTAACGTGTTTTCAGGCAATATAGACGCACTTAACCTATTGATAAAAGAGTCAATAAATGAGCCTAACGTCCTATCCATTACCATCACGAATACTATGGGCTTGGCACTTACCCAAGCAACAGCCCCTGCAGCTAGCGCCGAATTAATTGCAAACCCACCCAAAAAAATCACACAAGTTATTGAACTTAAATCGCTTGCTCAAAAAGACGAGTTTGATAATTTATTAGTTGGCGAGTCGACGAGCAGTAACTTGCCGATGGGTTATGTTTCCATAGCAATTACCTACGACTCGGTAAAAGAACGCCAACAAGACATTCTACTTAACAGTTTTTATATTGCCCTGTTGCTGCTCACCGGCATTGCTCTAATCGCAAGAAATATCAGCCTCGCTATCGGTCGCCCTATTTTGCAACTGGCCGACGACGTCAAAAAAATCAAACAGGGGAATTACAGCGCATCCCGTCTTCTTATCAACAACAACGATGAGATTACTATTCTAGCCAATAGCATCCACGAAATGGCTAGCGAAATTGACCGTCACCAAAAGGAGTTGAAGCAAAAGATTGACTTAGCGACCCATGAATTAAGACGACAAAATGACAAGCTTTTTACTGCACAAGGAAAAATCATTA
>DUCA01000197.1:0-3303 GCA_012960055.1 Cycloclasticus sp. | reverse complement strand
AGATTGAAGCCGACAAAGTGGTTATTAATAAATCAGATTTTCGACTCAAACAAACCATACAAGACAACTTAATGTTGTTGGGCTATCTAGCAGAGAAAAACGATGTCACTCTTGACTACCAGCATGATGACAATGCACCCAAATTTATTAACCAAGACCCGGTTAAACTCAGTCAAATACTGACTAACTTGGTTAGCAATGCAATTAAATTCAGCCCAAACTCTGTTGTTACCGTTTCATTGAAGGTACACAGACCCGAGAAAAACCAATTTGAAATTTGTATCGCTGATCAAGGCATTGGCATAAGCGATGATAATAAAAAAAAGCTTTTCCAAGAATTCTCACAACTCGATGACGCAACTAGAGCCCAAGGCAGCGGTTTAGGCCTTGCCATAACCAAACATATTTTAAATGCATTGAATGGCAAAATTACAGTGACCAGTACCTTGGGTAAAGGCACCGTCTTCTGCTTCTCATTACCGTTTGAACCGGTAGAAAAAAGTTATGATGCATTGGTTAAAACAGTCGCCATCGATACCAAACTTCCCGACCTTTCATCTAAACGAATACTCGTCGCCGATGATAATGAAATTAACAGGTTGCTGTTAGCTAATCTGCTTGAAAGACAATTTGCGCAAGTCACCTGTGTAGAAGATGGTCAACAAGCCACCGATATGGCCGCTAACACCCGTTTCGATTTAATGCTGTTTGATTTACGTATGCCAAATAAAATGGGTGATGAGGCCTTGCGCGAGATTCGTAACCAACCAGAGAATCCCAATTACAAGACCCCAACCGTAGCGATTACGGCCCATGTCGCCGCTGGCGAAGAACGAGCTCGCCACATTAGCTCGTTTGATGGCTACCTGCTAAAACCGATTGATCAAACTCAATTCTTTACATTAATCGATCGACTTCTTAAAGAACACGACTTCTCAAAAAAGCCTTTTGTTACGCCATCCCAAGAATCGAATGGCATTGGCTCAGATAAATCTTTTGATTATGAGATCGCACAGCGCAGCATGAATGCCGATCCAGAGTTTATGTTAATCATGCTGAGCAAGTTTTTTGTTGAATTACCCCATCAGCTCGATCATGTTGCCAAGCTTCTCAGTCAAAATCTATGGGCCGAAGCTGCCGATGTCGTTCATAAAACCAGTGGTTCGGCCGCTTACTGCGGAACCCCCCTGCTAAGAGTGATTGCCAAACAATTTGAAACCACCTTAAGGGAAAACAATGAACAGGCGATTGCTGATTCACATGAGAAATTCAAGGACGAGATCAAAGAATTATTAACTCTCGAAAAGAAAATTATTGCCTCACTAAAAAAACCCCTTGATGAACAAGGGGCTTAATTCAAAACGCGATGATACCCTGCGTCTAAGGCCACCAATGTTTTAAGTGGGATAAATCTTTGCCCCAACCAACATAGGCTGTAGCCATACCAAAGAACATATAAAACAAGATTTCAGCGGTACTTAGATTCAACATTGCCGTCACGGGTGTCATATCCGATAAACCGTATGCAGCGATAATAATACAGAACGGACCGACGACTTGATTTGCCAATCGTGCGTATGAGCTATCAAACAACAACACGGACGCGACAAGGAACATGCCCGTAACAATATGACCCGCATTTTGTAGTGGCGTTAATACAAAGAATAAGAATTGTTCACCAGCGTAAGGTATACCGACAACACCTAATGTCATTAACGTAAATCCAACATACTTGGCATATTCGATATTAACTTTATGGTGATCTTTCCACAAACACTCAACACCTTCTTCTACATGCAGATGATTATGACGCTCTACAGTGATACCCATGAGACACCTCCTAAAACTAGTTAATGTGATTGTTTGGCAGCTAAAGCAAAAATAAGTTCAATTAACGTCAATCTTATAATCCCATCGCCGACTTTATTTATCAGGTCTTATCTAGCAGTCACTATCAACTCCCTTAGATACAAAAAAACGCCCGCTAAGTTACCTTCAACGTTATCTGGCGAGGGGGCAACATATAGGCCTTGCGCCTTTTATTTAGAGTAGACTTAAAACGGTGTAGCCACTCAAATAAGTGGCTACACTGCTCATTTCTTTAGAATTCGTCCCAATCATCATCCCCTGTCTTTGGTGCTACTGCCCTTGGTGCTGCTGCCCTAGATACTGTTGGCGTAGCCTGTGCCGGCGCCCTTGGCGCTGCAGTTGCTACCGCCATAGAAGGTGGCAATGTAAAGAACCCGGTTGCAGAGTCTAAGTTACCCGCCTGGTCTTGGAGTGACACTGCCGCGGCCGTTGCTTCTTCAACCAAGGCGGCATTTTGCTGTGTCACGCTATCCAAATTAGTCACCGCAGCGTTCACCTGTTCAATACCCGTTGATTGTTCGGCACTTGCGGTTGCAATTTCGGATATCAAAGCACTGACTTCTTGTACCGAGGTTACAATTTGCGCCAACATTTCACCTGATTCATCCACCAGCTTACTGCCTTCACCAACTTTCTCAACGCTGTCGTTAATCAGTTGCTTAATCTCCTTAGCAGCGCCAGCACTTCGTTGTGCTAAGTTTCTAACCTCACTCGCTACCACAGCAAAGCCACGCCCTTGTTCCCCGGCTCGAGCTGCTTCTACCGCTGCATTCAATGCGAGTAAATTGGTTTGGAAAGAAATTCTATAAACTGCACGTTTTGAGCAAATATTCACATGGATTTGAAGACGACTGAAACAGAAAGGTAGCTGCTGGCTTGCAAAAAGCAAACAGCAGCGATTCGCCAGCTCGTCAGTTGTTAGAAGCCACTTCTGCCTTGACTTGCATTCGCTTGGCTTATTCATCAGAGCATAACTTGCTTATTGACGAACAAAATACCCGCCATTGAAGTCAATAGACCGTAATGTTATCGCTTAGTGCCAGGTTCAAAGGAAACCTTAATTGATAAAAATCGCCTGAACCACCCCATCAATTCTCTAGCTAACGCGCATAAACTCAAGCTCTAAACCCCGATAAAACTTAGCTAATCGTTAATATGACTTAAAGCATTGAATGATTAAAACAAGCATAGTATCGTTAGTGCAGACCCAGTAATTAAGTAAGGCCAACATACCTTGCCCCCAATAAAACGCATGCTCTTGAGGGGCTTGCAAGTACACACGAGGAGATTTACATGCCAATAGAAAACATGAGTGGCCCACGGCCCGATTACAGTCGATACATGGATATCGAAAAAGGCTGGGTTGATCGCAGAATTTTTGCTGACCAAGCCATTTACGAACAAGAGTTGTATCAAATTTTTGCACGTTGTTGG
>DUCA01000196.1:12136-12477 GCA_012960055.1 Cycloclasticus sp. | reverse complement strand
AACCAAGCCAATACACGCTCCGCTTCGCCTAATTGAGACACGGTGTTTTCTATCACGCCGGACAATAGCCCACGCCAACCCGCATGAACCGCTGCCACGGCTGAACCGTCTGCTTTACACAATAGAACAGGTAAACAGTCGGCCGTCATCACCGCACAAACCGAGTGCTGATTGCGCGCGATTGAAGCATCCGCTTGAGGTACTGCTGTTCCATTAACATCACTATCACTAATATCAATGGCGTTAATGCCGTGCACCTGATCTAACCAAACGGGCTGGGATGGCAACTTAGCCTGCTGGATAAGCTGTTGCCGGTTTGCCTCAACAAGCGCTTCATCATC
>DUCA01000196.1:0-11889 GCA_012960055.1 Cycloclasticus sp. | reverse complement strand
TGCAGGGCTTGTCGTCTAAAGCCGCGTAAGGTGTCACTTAATAAGTCACTCGCGTTTGCAATCGCCTTATATCGACCGCCATACACTTGATCACCCACAATCGAATGGTGGATATGACTCATGTGTACGCGAATTTGATGCGTTCGCCCTGTTTCCAACTTCACGCGTAACAAGGTATGTTTAGCAAAGCGCTTTTCAACTCGATAGTGGGTGATGGCTTCTTTACCGCCACCTTTTACCGCGTAACGCTTGCGATCTACTGGGTGCCTCGCTAAAGGCGCAATAATTGTACTACCGGCGGTTATATAGCCGCGTACAACAGCCAAATATTCACGTTCAAATGCTCTTGCTTGAAGCTGATCCACTAACGCTTTATGCGCCGTTAATGTCCGTGCAACCATCAATAAGCCACTGGTTTCTTTATCAATCCGGTGCACCAAGCCGGCTCTTGGCAAGCCTTCCAGTTCAGGGTCATGGTGCAACAACGCATTTTGTAAGGTACCGTCCCAGTTGCCTACGGCCGGGTGAACCACTAAGCCCGCTGGCTTATTCACCACCAACATAGACTCATCTTCATACACAATATCCAAGGCAATCGGCTCGGCTTTAACATTCAACGATTTATCCGCAACCGGGGTCATCAGAACCACTTCCCCACCATGAATCTTGTCGCGCGGGCGTAGTGTTTGATTATCTATCAGAATATCACCGCTTTTGACCCAACTTTTAAGGCGGCTACGCGAATACTCAGGGCAAAGCTCTGCTAATGCCTGATCAAGCCTAAGCCCGGCCATTTCATTGGGAATAATTAATTCTATTTGTTCTTCAGTTTTCAAGCTAATAACATTTGTAATAATTGATGTGCTACGGCATTATAACCGCTTAATTTCTCTTAACCTGCTATTTCCATGAACAACTTCCCCATGAAACAAATTTTATTAGCTGCGGCATTTTCTCTTTTAAGTGCTTGCGCTACTACCGACCTAGTCATTCCTGAAGAAGCACCCGATGAAAAAGCAAACTGGTCGGCGGCTAATTTTTATCAAGAAGCCAAAGCCTCACTAGATGACGAAGATTATTTAGATGCCATTGAGTTATACGAGGATTTAGAATCACGCTACCCCTTTGGCGAATACGCCGAACAATCAAAAATTGACTTAGCCTTTGCTTATTATAAAAATGACGAGCCTGAGTCAGCGATAGCAACAGCAAATCGTTTTATCCGTATACACCCTCGTCACAAAAGCATTGATTACCTTTACTACCTTAAAGGTCTGATTAATTTTAATAGTGGCATTGGCTTTTTAGACCGCTATTTACCCACTGATAAGTCCCAACGTGACCCGGGCGCCGCCATTGAATCCCTCGATGATTTCGCCACACTGATTAGACGGTTCCCAAACAGTCAATATAGTGAAGATTCGATGCAACGCATCGTTGCATTAAAATCAAACCTCGCTTTACATGACTTGAATGTTGCGAAATATTACATGAAGCGCCAAGCCTACGTTGCAGCCATCAATCGCGCCAAGCACGTGATTGAGACCTATCAAAGAACCACCGCCGTACCTCGCGCACTGTTACTCATGGTTGATGCGTATCAAAAAGTCGGCATGAACGATTTAGCGACTGACGCGCAACGAATTTACAATCTTAACTATCCTAACGGGCTTCCCCCATTGGACAGCCCAAGCCTCGCCCATGAGAAAACAATTTCTGAGAAAATTTGGGAATACCTTGAATTAGACGAATAACTAATCGTCAGATAACAACACTTTACTAAAGCCGGACGTCATAGGGAAACGACGTTCTCGACCAAACGCGCGTGAGGTGATTTTGACACCTGGCGGTGATTGGCGTCGCTTATACTCATTTTGTTCAACCAGTTTTAACACCCGATCTACAATCGCCTTTTCGTACCCAACATTTAATATGTCTGCTCGAGACTGGTCCAGCTCGATATAACGCTCCAAAATATCGTCCAACACAGGGTAAGGTGGCAAGCTATCTTCATCTTTTTGATCTGGCGCAAGTTCAGCTGAAGGCGGCCGGCTAATCACTCGCTCTGGAATGATCTTTGACAGCCCATTACGGTATTTCGCTAGGGCATATACCATCATCTTCGGCACATCTTTGATCGGCGCAAAACCACCGGCCATATCGCCATACAAGGTCGCATAACCGACACTCATTTCACTTTTATTACCCGTCGTTAGCAGTATTTTGCGTTTCTTATTCGATATCGCCATCAATAACACACCGCGGCTACGTGCTTGAATATTTTCCTCGGTCACATCGGCATCCAGCCCGTCGAAGGCGCTTTGCAACATGGACGAAAATGCGGTTACCGCCGGTTCAATCGGTATCGTTTGGTGTTTAACACCCAGCGCCTCCGCTTGCTTAATCGCGTCTTCATTGCTCATGTCTGCGGTGTATTTTGATGGCATAAGAACCACTTCAACGCGGTCGCCACCCAGCGCATCAGCGGCAATCGCCAGTACCAATGCAGAGTCAATGCCACCAGACAGCCCCAATACCGAGCCGTTAAAGCCATTTTTAGTCACGTAATCTCGCACCGACAACACCAAGGCTTGGTAAATGCTCGGCAACGAAGGCGCGTATTGCGTCGGCGCTTTTAAACCCCTAAGCGCTCCACAGGCATCAAGCTCAACGTATTCCATCGCTTGTATAAACCCGGGTGTTTGCTGAACCACATTACCTGACGCATCCATTGAAAAAGAGCCGCCGTCAAAGACCAGCTCATCTTGCCCGCCCACTTGATTGACGTACAGAATAGGCAGGTTGGTTTCTTTCGTTCTTGCTTGAACGGTTTGTTGGCGTTGTTCCGCTTTATTAACTTCAAACGGCGAGGCATTGAGGTTAATAATCAACGATGCGCCCGCTTGCTTTAATTGCTGACAAACATCGGCCGTCCAGATGTCTTCACAAATCGACAAGCCGACCTTTTCAACACCCAGCATAAAGGTAGCCTCTTGCGTGCCTGCTTGGAAGTAGCGCTTCTCATCAAATACGCCGTAATTAGGCAAATGTTGTTTACGGTAATTAGCCACCAGGTCGCCACCTTGCAAAACAGCCGCACTATTGAACAGGCCGTGTTCGCCTTTTTCTGGGTAACCGAGAATAACCGTTAACACAGGACACGCACTTGAAATGCGCTCAAGTTCTTTTTCAACTCGGGCAATAAAATCATCCCGTAATAATAAGTCTTCCGGCGGGTAGCCCGTTATCGCCAGTTCAGGGAACACAATGGCCGTGGCACCGCGCTTTTCCGCCTGATGACAAAACTCGATAATCCGATCCGCATTACCGCTCAAATCACCAACCACGGGGTTAAATTGTACCAGTGCTATTTTTATCATGGCTTATTTGTCGTTTTCGATAGGCATAAAAAAGGGCTGTCTAGTTTACAGCCCTTTTCAACTACTCTAAAACTTTAAGCACTATTAGCCTAAAATTTCCTTCATTTTTGCGCCCATTTCTGTCGGTGACTTGACGATATGAACACCCGCCGCTTCAAGCGCAGCAAACTTAGCATCGGCTGTTCCTTTACCACCAGAAACAATCGCACCGGCGTGACCCATACGTTTACCTGGAGGCGCTGTCACACCCGCGATATAACCCACAACCGGTTTCGTCACGTGTTCTTTAATGTATTCAGCCGCTTCTTCTTCCGCTGTACCACCGATTTCACCCACCATAATAATGCCTTTGGTGTTCTCATCGGCTTCAAAACGAGAAATCACATCAATGAAGCTCATGCCATGAATCGGATCACCACCAATACCCACGCACGTTGTTTGGCCTAAACCTGCAACCGTTGTTTGATGAACCGCTTCGTACGTTAATGTACCCGAACGAGACACAACACCAATGCAACCCGCTTGGTGAATAAAGCCCGGCATAATGCCAATTTTACATTCACCCGGTGTGATAATACCCGGGCAGTTAGGGCCAATTAAAACAACGTCTTCGTAGGTATCTAATGTTGCTTTTACTTTCAACATATCCAACACAGGAATGCCTTCTGTAATACACACAATCACTTTAATGCCAGCCGCCGCCGCTTCAAGCACAGCATCCGCCGCGAATGGAGGTGGCACATAAATCATCGTTGCTTCTGCACCCGTTGCATTCACCGCCTCTTTAACGGTATTGAAAACAGGCAAATCTAAATGCGTTTCGCCACCACGACCCGGCGTTACACCGCCAACAACTTGAGTGCCGTATGCAATGGCCTGCTCTGAATGGAAGGTGCCTTGTTTACCGGTAAAACCTTGGCAAATTACTTTCGTGTCTTTATTAATTAAAATACTCATTTTCTTTCCTACCTTAAGAAGCTGCTTTAACAGCTGCTTTAGCTGCTATCGTTAAATCATCAGCGGCAATAATATCAAGACCTGAGTCTTTCAATATTTGACGGCCTTGGTCAGCATTAGTACCTTCTAAACGTACAATCACTGGCACATTAACACCCACTTCTTTAACCGCTTGGATGATACCGTCGGCAATCAAGTTACAACGCACGATGCCACCGAAGATATTCACTAGAACCACTTTTACTTTGTCATCTGACAAAATCAATTTGAACGCTTCAGCAACACGCTCAGCCGTTGCGCCCCCGCCTACGTCTAAGAAGTTAGCTGGGAAACCGCCTTCCAATTTAACCAAATCCATTGTTGCCATGGCCAAACCAGCACCATTGACCATGCAGCCAATACTGCCATTTAACGTAATGTAGTTAAGGTCGTGTTGTTGCGCCGCGTGCTCTTTCGGATCTTCTTGAGAAGGGTCGCGCATCGCCACCATATCAGGGTGACGGTAAGCCGCGTTATCATCCAAGTTTACTTTAGCGTCTAACGCGATTAAATCGCCTTCGCCATTAACAATCAGTGGGTTAATTTCAACTTGACTCGCGTCTTTTGCGTGAAAAACAGCCAAAATGCCTGACATCACTTTAAATAATTGCCCAATTTGCTTACCTTCAAGCCCCATTTTAAAGGCTATATCACGGCATTGGTACGGTTGCAAACCCGCCACAGGGTCGACTGCTGCCAATAAGATTTTTTCAGGCGTTTCTTCAGCCACCTCTTCAATGTCCATGCCGCCGGCTTCAGAGGCCATAAACATAATGCGCTTGCTCGCACGGTCAACCACGGCACTTAAGTACAGCTCGCGGTCAATCGGCTTAACTTCTTCAACAATCAGTGTTTCAATCGGCAAACCGTGCTCATCGGTTTGCGGCGTCACTAAACGAGAACCCAACAATTTCTTGCTGAAAGCTTCAACTTCATCCATACCCTTGCAAAGCTTCACACCGCCCGCTTTACCACGGCCACCCGCGTGAACTTGTGCTTTTACAACCCAACAATCGCCGCCGAGTTCTTTTGCAACATTAATGGCTTCTTTTGCCGAGCGTGCAGGTTTTCCTTTTGGAACAGGTACGCCATATTCAGCAAACACCTGTTTTGCTTGGTATTCATGTAAATTCATTCTTCTTCCTTTGTTATTAGCGCCAAAAACTTAATATCTCCATTTTAGATGATTATTGCTAATAAAACCAATCAAACATCTTTCACCGCTATCAAATCATTTTGTCTGCGGCTCTTTTTGGCTTATTTGCCAGCCACACCGGCCCCTCTATTTTCGGCCAACACAATGCCAATTTATTCCAATCGGCCAGCCTAACGTATCTCGCGCCGACCGTTTTTAGCAGCGTTTTTACTCGCCAGCCGTACCTTGCTTACACGCGACAACTGCAGTTCAAAATAATGAAACAAAACATTCAAAAGGGTTTTACGCTTATTGAATTGATGATCATCATCGAGATTATCGATATTTTGGCAGCGATTCTGCTGCCGGCGCATACAGAACCGCCGTAGAAGCATGCGCACAAACAGAGGGTAGCTTTCGCGCAACGGACACTGGTGTATGCGAATCAAATACAGGCGGCGTATCAGCAAACATAAGTGGCGATCCATCAGAAATGGTTGACAGTACTTCATGGGCTGTTGAGAGTAAGACGAAAGGCGGATGGACCGTTACACCAAACGCAAAAAGCGGCATACTTGCAGCAAAGGGCTTTATCTTAAAGGGCACATATAGCGGCGGCGTTATAACGTGGAAAGATAACTGCACTACCCTCTGCTAAAAAACTTTTTTAATTTTACAAATAGCCTTTGTCAAGGCGCACAAAAAAAACCGGCTTCAATGCCGGTTTTTTTGGAATAGAAATGAGGGACAGGCCACGATTAATTTCCAAATCAAGGCTCAGCCCGCTTAATTCCCCATAACTTTGGTCAAATAATTATGACTCCATTCGGCTTAATTAAGCTGGTTGTTTTCTTTTATTGAATAGAAAATAATAGCCACTTCAGAAAAGTGACAACATACTGTCTAATGACTTTTTAGCCATGGCCTTATCGCCATCTGCTACTTCAATTTGATTGACCACGTGCCCGTTAGCTAGATTTTCTAGCACCCACGCTAAGTGCTGCGGGTCGGTTCGAAACATGGTGGAACACATCGCCACGGTCGGCGACATAAAATGCACCTGCTTACCTTGGTCTTTCACTTCTTCGTTTAAACGGTTCACCAAATTCAGCTCGGTTGCCACTAACCAACGCGTATTGGGCGCTGCTTCACGCACTGTTTTTAGGATCATTTCAGTTGAGCCGACGTAGTCGGCTTTTTCGCAGACCTCAAAATTAGCCTCGGGGTGCGCAATAACGAGGGTTTCTGGGTATTGCTTTTTAAAGTCGTCAATTTGCTCTGATTGGAACATTTGATGAACCGAACAAAAGCCTTTCCAAAGAATCATCTTGGCGTTTTGTATTTGCGCTTTGCTCAAACCGCCTAAGGGCTGATTAAAGTCCCACACCACCATATCTTCAAGTGGAATACCCATGCGGTAGCCGGTATTTCTACCGAGGTGCTCATCGGGGAAGAAGAGAATCTTTTCGCGTTTTTCAAAACACCAATCCAATACTTGCTTGGCATTGGACGAGGTGCACACGATGCCGTCATGTCGACCGCAAAATGCTTTTAAATCCGCCGCCGAGTTGATGTAGGTCACCGGCGTGACGCACTCATCCGCATTGATCACGGAATTGAGCTCTTTCCAGCTGCGCTCTACGTTTTTGCGGTTGGCCATATCCGCCATGGAACAGCCCGCCGCAAGATCTGGCAAAAGGGTCACTTGATCTGGGCGCGATAAAATATCGGACACTTCTGCCATAAAATGCACGCCGCAAAAAACGATGTACTGAGCTTTTGAGTGAGCCGCATAATTGGATAGCTTTAATGAGTCACCGCTGACATCCGCGTGTTTAAAGACCTCATTACGCTGGTAATGGTGCCCCAAAATAACACAGCTATCGCCTAACTTTTGTTTCGCTGCCGTAATGCGTTGATCACACTCTTCATCACTGAGTAAGGCGTAATCTTGAATGGCGCGTACTGACGTAGACATAGTTGAAAACCTTTACTTTTCTTCAGCCACAACTGGCTTTCTTAAACGAATACCCAGCTCTTTCAACTGTGCATCGCTGACCATCGTGGGCGCAGACGTTAACGGACACGCCGCTGTTTGTGTTTTAGGGAATGCCATCACGTCGCGAATGGTGGTTGCGCCCGCCATAATCATCACCAAGCGATCCAAACCAAACGCCATGCCACCATGCGGAGGGCAGCCGTATTTCAATGCATCCAATAGGAAGCCAAATTTTTCTTGAGATTCTTCAGCATCCATCCCCAGCAAGTCAAACACGGTTTGCTGCATATCGGTTTTATGAATCCGAATCGAACCCCCACCCACTTCAGTGCCGTTAAGCACTAAGTCATATGCTCTCGACAGTGCTTTACCGGTGTTCGCTGTTAACTCTTCAGCATCACAAGAAGGCGCGGTAAACGGGTGATGAATGGCATTCCAGCGGTTTGTTTTTTCGTCCCAATCGAACATCGGGAAATCGATGACCCAAACGGGTTTCCAATCACCTTCCAACAAGCCTTGATCTTTACCAACTTTGTCGCGCAAGGCACCTAATGCTTCGTTCACCACTTTTGTTTTATCTGCACCGAAGAAAACAATATCGCCTGTTTCCGCTTCTGTGCGTTGCATAATATTTTCGACCACATCATCCGGCAAAAACTTCAATATCGGTGATTGCAGGCCATCAATACCTGCTGCACGGTCATTCACTTTGATATACGCCAAGCCTTTTGCGCCGTAGATACTAACGAACTTTGTGTAGCCATCAATGACTTTACGGCTGATGGAGCCAGCACCCGGCACTCTAAGCGCTGCCACTCGACCATCTTCGCTATTAGCGGGGCCGGCGAACACTTTAAAATCAACCGATGCCATTAAATCACCCACATCGGTTAATACCAGTGGGTTACGTAAATCGGGACGATCGGTTCCGTACACATCCATCGCTTGCGCGTAGGTGATGGTGGGGAACTGATCCGGCAACGCAACGTCAATGACCTCGGCAAATAAGCGGCGAATCATGCTTTCCATCAAGCCCATGATTTCGCTTTCATCCATAAAGGACGTTTCAATATCCAGCTGGGTGAATTCTGGCTGACGATCGGCGCGTAAGTCTTCGTCACGGAAACAACGAACCACTTGGTAATAACGATCCATGCCGGCAATCATTAACAACTGTTTGAATAACTGGGGTGACTGCGGTAACGCAAAGAAACTATTTTCGTGTGTGCGGCTGGGCACCAAGTAATCACGCGCGCCTTCAGGTGTTGCCTTGGTTAGAAACGGCGTTTCAATTTCGTAGAAATTTTCATCTTCTAAGAAACGGCGTAGATTAAGCGTAACATCACGGCGCAAGCGAATTTTTTCCAACATTTCCGGGCGACGCAAATCGATATAACGGTAGCGCAAACGAATGTCTTCGCTTACTTCAACATCGCCATCCACTTGAATCGGCGGTGTTTTTGATTCGTTCAGCACTTCAATATCAAGGCCCAATAACTCAATTTGTCCGGTCTTCATTTTTGGATTGACGGTGCCTTCTGGACGCGCACGGACACGGCCACGCAATTTCAACACGTATTCGCCACGCACACTCTCTGCAATCGCAAACGAATCCACGCGGTCTGGGTCATAAACCACTTGCACAATGCCTTCTCGGTCACGCAGATCAATAAAAATAACGCCACCGTGGTCACGCCGTCTATGAACCCAACCGCAAATTTCTACTTCTTCACCCAACTGTGTTTCGTTAATATCACCGCAATAATGACTACGCATCATGTTTTATCCCTTACTCTTAAGTTGTCTCGAATAGCGTTATTCGCTATCACTTGATGTTTTTTTGTCGCTCGACTTTTCAGGCGAACTGTCGGCTAAGTTTTTCTTCTTGCCGCTTTTAAAATCGGTTTCATACCAACCACTCCCTTTTAAGCGGAAACCCGCGGCTGATATTTTCTTCGTCAGCGCATCTTTGCCGCACTCGGGGCATTTTGTTAGCGGCTCATCGCTGATTTTTCGCAACGCTTCACACTGATGCTCGCACGCATCACATTGGTATTCATAAATAGGCATGTTTTATTTCGCTCCAAATACTTACTCGACCGATATGCCAACATATAGCCAAGCTCAACTGAACGGGGTATTTTCGGCGATTTACAGGGTGTATAGCAAGCAATGTATGTAAAATAAGCTTAATTTATAGTCTACCGCGGCAATTACACCTATGACAACTCAACTCACCCTGACAAAACCCGACGATTGGCACTTACACTTACGCGATGGCGACGCACTCAACACAACCGTTGCTTTTACTGCTAAGCAGTTTCAACGCGCCATTGTGATGCCTAATTTACCTCAACCCATCGTTAATGCCGACTTAGCAATGGCATACAGGCAGCGCATTTTAAACGCGACGCCAAAGGGCAGCTTGTTCCAGCCGCTGATGACGCTGTATTTAACCGATAACACCCGCGCTGAAGACATCAAACAGGCGAGCGAAAGCAAAGAAATTGTTGCCGCAAAGCTGTACCCCGCAGGCGCCACCACGAACTCCTCCAACGGCGTCACCGACATTGATAAATTAGCCCCTGTGTTTGCTGAAATGCAAAAACACGGCTTGCTTTTATTGGTCCACGCAGAAGTAACAGACCCTAGCGTTGATATTTTTGATCGCGAACACGTCTTTATAGACAAGCACCTAAACGCTATCCGGCGCGACTTCCCAGAACTTAAAATCGTTTTAGAACACGCCACCACCGAACAAGCCATTCAATTTGTTGAGGCCAACCACAACACGGCCGCTACGTTAACGCCCCAGCACCTGTTATTTAATCGCAATGATTTATTGGCTGGCGGCATTCGACCACATAATTATTGCTTGCCTATCTTAAAACGCGAAACACACCGACTAGCGCTGATAAAGGCCGCCACTAGCGGCAGCCCTAAATTCTTTTTAGGCACCGACAGCGCCCCACACTCAAGCCATGCGAAAGAAGCCAGTTGCGGTTGCGCCGGGTGCTTTACTGCGCACGCGGCCATTGAGCTTTACACGGAAGTGTTTGAAAAAGAAAACGAACTGGATAAGCTGGAAGGCTTCAGTAGTTTTTATGGGCCAGACTTCTACCGCTTACCTAGAAACAAATCAAAAATAACGCTGGTCAAAGAAGCATGGCAGGCCCCGCTTAGCTACTCATTCGGCGAACAAACCCTGACCCCGTTTAGGCAAGAAACCACTCTGAGCTGGTCTATCCGTCCATAGCTTGCTGATCAACGGTCACCACAGCCAAACTTTTGTGTCGTGACTTACAAATAAAGCAGGCAACAAAAAGCCCCGTTAAAGGGGCTTTTTTAATTCGGCTTACTCGTCGTCAAAAAGATCATCGTCCATCGGCGGGTTACCGTCATAAATTAAGTATTCGCGACGCTGAAAATACGCACTACGGTGAAAATCGTAAGCATCCAACGAGGCTTGATCCACAATCTTCTTAGTCGTTATCAGCCCAGCCCGGATACCAACTCCTTTAAGCGCAACTGCTACCCCCACCGGACCCGGGCTATTGTCAGCCAGCTTATCCAGCTGGTTAATGGGGTCAACGAAGCCATCACCATACAGTCCGATGGTGTCACGCAAGGTACTTGAACCTAAAATGGGCAATACAATATATGGACCGGTTCCGACACCATAGACACCCAGGGTTTGGCCAAAATCTTCATTGTGCTTACGCATACCCAAATCCGTTGCTACATCCACAAAGCCCAACAAACCGACTGTCGTATTCATCGCCACACGAGCGCCATCGGATAATGCTTGGTTAAATTTAAGCTGCAACACGTCATTAACAAACACAACCACGTCATCTAAGTTGCTGAAGAAATTCGTCAGGCTTTTATCAACCACGTCAGGCGTAACAATTAGGTAGCCCTTAGCTATTGGCTCTAGAACGTATTTGTCGGCTTTTTCGTTAAACTTAAAGACCCCTCTATTGGCAAACTCTAAAGGGTCATTTTCTTCTTGTGATGTCAGCGACGCACAACCAGACAGCACTGCCGTCGTAGCAATTGCCACACACATAAGCCCCTTTTTTATACGAACAGTCAGTCCCATCAAAAACATCTCCTAAATTTTATGCAACTTTATCGAGCCGCGAGCTAGTCGTTGATTTATTATAGCTGAATATTTATTATATATTTAGCTAACCGCCTATGCCAGAAAATAAACCCAATGTCATGTCCCAACGCTTTCGTAGTTATCTGCCCGTGGTGGTTGATATAGAAACCGCTGGTTTTAACGCCTCAACCGATGCATTGTTAGAAATGGCCGTTGTTATCCCCGCAATGGACGAGCATGGGCAACTCTTCATCCAGTCCTCGCATCGCGAACA
>DUCA01000195.1:1748-2112 GCA_012960055.1 Cycloclasticus sp. | reverse complement strand
TGAAATGGAGGCGGTTATCGCAGATATTGATTCGGTGATTGCTGAAAAAAATGGGGTTAATCCAGGTGAGTTCATCGGTCAATACGAGGCGCTAAAAGGCGATGCCTATCGTTTGTTGGGTGATGTTGAAAAAGCGCGTTTCGGCTATATTGCGGCGTTAAGAACAGCCACGCTTGACCGTCGACTTATTCAATTGAAATTGGATGATTTAGGACCGCCACCAGCCAGTTTCGCTGATGACAGTTCTGCGGCAGTTAACTCAGAGACAGCAAAATGATTCGATTGATTGCTGTTCTATTAGCTTTAGCGCTAAGCGGTTGCGCTAGCATGGTTGAGTCAACCCAGTCTGCGGGTGAAAGCTTAG
>DUCA01000195.1:0-1666 GCA_012960055.1 Cycloclasticus sp. | reverse complement strand
ATGCTGAGTGAAGTCTGGCAGCGAAAAGTTATTGAAGGCCAAGGCAACCGTTTTTTAAAGTTGGAAATGGTGATATCTGACGGCAACCTTTATGTCGCGGATAGGAAAGGTCAGGTCGTTGCTTTAGATCAGAAAACGGGCGAGACCTTATGGGAAGTAGACACGCAGCTTCCTATTTCTGGTGGTTTGGAAGTTGGCTATGAAAATTTATTCTTTGGTACAACAGATGCGGATGTTGTGGCACTTAAATTGAATGATGGTGAAACAACTTGGACAGCTCAAGTATCAAGCGAAGTGCTATCAGTCCCTCGTTTTGCTGAAGGTCTTTTAGTTGTTCGTAGCATCGATGGTGCAATTAATACATTGGATGCGTCGACAGGTGAAGATAAATGGTCTTATATACGTGATGTACCGGCATTGAGTTTACGCGGTACCAGTTCACCTGTGCTTAAAAGCGGCGGCGTTATTAGTGGCTATGCTAATGGCAAGTTGGTTGTTCTACGGTTGAAAGATGGTCTGCAAATCTGGGAAACCAGTGTTGCCGTTCCACGTGGACGCGGTGCTTTATCTCGTATGGTGGACGTGGATTCTGATCCATTAGCCGGTGAGCGTTTTATTTATGCAGCAACGTTTAATGGCGGCGTGGTGGCCGTTGATATTCGTTCAGGTGAGATAACGTGGCGCCGATCAGAAATGTCATCGTATAAAAAAATGGCTGCTGATTGGGTCTCTATTTTCGTGGTAGATATCAATAATCATATTTGGTCAGCTGACCAAAGTAATGGCACCATTAATTGGGAACAAAGTCATCTTGAACACAGGCAATTAACGCCGCTAACCAAAATAAACGACTACTTGCTAACGGCCGATTATGAAGGTTACTTGCACGTTCTTTCAGCGTCAGACGGGCATTTGTTGGGGCGTTATAAAGTGAGCGATGCCGCGATTACAGCCGCACCGATAGTGGATGATGGTCTAATTTATGTGCAAGATGTGAACGGTGAGATGACCGCGCTTCGCCTAGGCACTCCCTCAGATATAGAAGGCTAGTTATGTTACCTGTTATTGCCCTTGTTGGTCGGCCAAACGTCGGTAAATCGACGCTGTTTAATTATTTAACACGAACGCGTGATGCATTGGTTGCCGATTACCCCGGCTTAACTCGTGATCGCCAGTATGGCCTAGTTAAACGTGGAGATATTAAATCATTGGTTGTTGATACCGGCGGGATTACGGCTACCTCTGAAGGTATTGATGGCGTTGCTGTAGAGCAAGTAGAGCGTGCGCTTGAAGAGGCAGATGTGGTTTTATTTATGGTGGATACGCGTCACGGCATTCACCCGATTGATGAAGAAATCGCTAAAAACCTACGTAAATTAGGCAAGCAAGTGGTGTTGGTGGCGAATAAAGTCGATGGCTTGGATGCTAATACACACATTGCTGAATTCCATAAAATGGGATTTGAGAAGCCTTGGCCAATTGCGGCTACACATGGCCGTGGCGTAATGGAACTTTTAAAGTATGTTTTTGACATATTGCCGACAATTGAATCTTTTGACGACACGTTAGCTGGCGAAGGTATTCGAGTGGCGGTTATTGGGCGGCCTAATGTTGGTAAATCCACTTTGATTAACCGCTTGTTAGGTGAAGAGCGTGTGGTGGTATT
>DUCA01000194.1:7344-12555 GCA_012960055.1 Cycloclasticus sp. | reverse complement strand
GCGCCATTCACATCCACCACCGTCATGTGCGACACATCGAACATACCGACCGATTTTCTCACCTCATGATGCTCATCAATTTGCGAACCGTAATTCACCGGCATATCCCAGCCACCAAAGTCAACCATACGAGCGCCTAATTGGCGATGTGCTTCATTTAAAATTGTTTGTTTAGTCATGCTTTTTCTCAACATAAAAAAAGGGTGGCGCGCGAAAACCACATGCCGCCCCTCTGTCCCAAACCTGAAAGTTTAAAGGCCCGCATCATATGGCGCCCTCTTTCCTCTTCGGTGGATTTAACTCAATAGAATCAAATCGAGCTCTCCCAAAAGGGCTAAATTAGCTCATCATTGTACTTTGAAACAGATGTTTTTTCTACGTCTTGAGAATAGCCCATTGCTTGAATCATTTATCGTCCCTTCAATCAACAAAGCAAATTGCACACAGGTATTTTTAGCGTTATGCTAATTGAAACTTCAAAGGGGTAAGGATATGAAATTAGACCAACATATGATTGACGAATTAAATGTTCTTTTACAATTCGATTTATCAAACACTCAACAAGGCATCAAGGTTCACCACGACGCAGACTCGAACGTTGCTGACGCGGCAAATAGATTATTTGAAAAAGGATTAATTGATCAAATAGATGGCGGTTATTTAACCCCTATGGGCCGCACGGCGGCAGAACACGCTCAAGCGTTAACTCATTTAATTAACAAATCTTAAAAACACTTGAGTCTTTAATGACGACACTAAAACGGAGAAAATCATGACCCCAGAACTATATTACTTAGCCGCCACGGCACTATTAACCGCTGTTATTTGGCTGCCTTATGCACTTAACTACATTATTGCCGGCGGTTTAATGAATGCTATCGGCCCACACGCAGATGTAGACGGCATGGCCGACTGGGCGATTCGCATGAAAAAAGCACATGCCAACGCGATTGAAAACTTAGTTGTTTTTGCCGCGCTTGTATTAGTTATACAAGCGGCTGGGGCGAACAATGATACAACTGCACTTGCTGCGATGATTTTCTTTTGGGCTCGCTTAGCACACTTACTGACACAGACGTTTGGTATCCCTTGGGTACGTACATTGGCTTTTGCTACTGGCTTTGGTTGCCAAGTTGTTCTAGCACTTCAAGTTATCATGTAAAACGTTAGACCTAGAAACAACAAAATTTTACTACAAGCCCATTGCGTATTTACAAATTTGATTCTTGATCAGCGTAGAGCTGTTAACCGCGCCCATGCCTGAGCTTCTTACAAATTGAACGAGCATATCGTCAGCACCGAATAGGCGCTTAAAGCCATCCATAATCCCCATCATCAACAGGTTGTCGCCTTTGCGTTGTCGCTCGTAACGACGCAGCACTTGCTGACTGGCGATATCTCGCCCTTTTTGATGCGCTTTTAAAACAACAGCGGCCAATGTCGAGGCATCTTTTAACCCGAGGTTCGCGCCCTGGCCTGCCAACGGATGAATGGTATGAATCGCATCGCCAATCAATACCATGCGTTGTTGGGTATATTCAGGCGAAAATTGCAGTTTTAACGGAAACGCACCGCGTGCACCGACTAACTCAAAAGCGCCTAGTTGGTGCTCTGAGGCCTCGGCCAAGGCTTCACAAAAATCGGTATCCAACAAGTTTAAATTGGCCTCTGTAATTTGCGCATTAGACGTCCAAACAATGGATATTAAGCCATCACGCAAGGGCAGCAAAGCCAACGGCCCTTCGGGTAAAAAGCGCTGCCACGCCGTATTTAGGTGTGATTTTTCCGGTCTAACGGTCGCGACCAAGGCTTTTTGTTGATATTCCCAACCGTAATCATCAATGCCGCTGATTTGCCTTATTTTTGAATTTGAACCATCCGCGCCAACCAGTAAAGCGGCTCTGATTTTCGCGCCTTCTGATAAATTAATATCCACGCCATTGTCATCAATATTAAAATCTTCTAATTGCGATGAGGTAAAAACATCACAGCTTTCTAGCTGCTGAAGTTTTTTCCATATCGCCAAGACGGTGATGCGATTTTCAACTACTGCGCCCATTTGCATTTCACCGGCATCGGCTGAATCGATATCCAATTCACCGCTACCGAAGTGATCCCAGACAAACATTTTTTCTACCGCCTGCTCACCTAGCTGAACAACATCCGGCCAAACGCCAAGGGCTTTAAACGTGTTGATCGACGCCAATGTTAATGCTGATACGCGTAAGTCATACGTATCTTCAGGCCAGTTTGCCATTGGCTCTCCTGCATCAATTAACGCAACAGAAACACCTTTGTCAGCCAGTAAACACGCAAGGGTTGCTCCGACCATGCCGCCGCCAACAATCGCTACTTGATAGGTTTTATCTTTAACCAACCTTTTTCAACCTTGCTAAACGTGAGCCTAAACCCATCGTTTGGCGTGCAAACTGATTTTTCATCAGCGGTATGTTATCCAACATTAATAAGCCGCTATTACGCACCACGCTAAATAGCGCACTGTCGGTGGAAAACAGCTTAATCACATTGTCGGTAAAGCCCGTTATTAAGGCTTGGTCTAATTGCCGGTGTTTAGCATACGCTTCCAACACCTTGCCGATATCGCTCTTCGACATCAATGAATCAGCCAGAATGGCCGCATCTCGTAGACCCAAATTAAACCCTTGCCCCGCCACAGGATGAAGCTGATGTGCTGCGTTACCAATCAGTACAACGCGTTCCGCCGTATTGTCCGGCACATGCGATAAACTTAACGGAAATGTTTGGCATTTGCCTAACAAGCTTAGCTCACCCAACCATTGGCCAAAGCGAGATTGCAGTCGGTCTAAAAACTCATCTTCTGCTAATTGCATCACTGCTTGCGCCAACGCTGACGGCATTGTCCACACCAAGGAATACAAACCATCAAAGTGCGGCAGCATCGCTATCGGTCCTTCTGATGTGAAACGTTCGTACGCCACATCATGCACATCAGACTCAACCTTGATTAAACCTGCGATGGCATGCTGCTCGTAAGAATACTCTTTCAGTTCAAAGATCCCACGTTCACGCACTTTAGATAGGCCGCCATCCGCCCCCACTAATAATTTGCACGATAAGGTTTTCTCGTTACCGTCCAAGCTAATCGTCACGTCTGCGCTGTCATCATGAACCACATAATCAAGAAAACTCGCCGGACACAATCTGTCAATATTGGACTGTTTTAAACTACCGGCAACAACGGCTTCTATTTCTGTCGCCTCGACTACGTAACCTAGGGCATCAACGTTCTGCGAGTCTGCCGATAATCGCGTTTTACCGAAATGGCCTTTATCTGACACATGAATATGCTCGATAGCCATTGCCGCATCATTCACTTGCTGCCAAATACCTAACTGCTGAAGAATACAACGACTTCCCCAAGACAACGCAATCGCACGTTTGCCAGCACTATCTGATTGTTTTTTTGAAAACTCACGCGCCTCTACAATGGCAACGCGAAGCGAAGATTGACTTAACGCTAAACCTAAGCAACCACCCACCATGCCACCACCAATAATGATGACATCATAGTCATGCGACACGCGCTTTCTCCATCAATGCTTCAATATCGTTGACTTCTTTGGGTGCGCCCGCTGTTAGTACCTCATGGCCATTTTTGGTCACCAGCACGTCATCTTCAATACGAATACCAATGCCGCGCCATTTCTTATCCACTTCTTTCGCATTGGGTTGAATATACAAGCCCGGCTCTACGGTTAACACCATTCCCGGTTCTAGCAAACGCCACTGTTTGTCTATCTTATAATCGCCAACGTCGTGAACATCCATCCCCAACCAATGCCCTGTGCGGTGCATATAATAAGGTTTATAGGCTTCATTCTTAACCAAGGTCGGTACGCGGCCTTTTAACAAACCCAACTTAACCAAACCCTCTGTTAACACTTTCACCGCAGCTTCATGTGGATCGTTCCAGTGATTACCCGGTTTCACTTGTTCAATCGCTGCGTATTGAGCATCGAGCACCAATTGATACAGTGCTTTTTGTTCGTCGCTAAACACCCCGTTAACAGGGAATGTTCGAGTGATATCAGACGCGTATTTTTGCCACTCGCAACCGGCATCAATCAGTAAAAGGTCACCGTCATTCAGCGCCTCATTATTGTCTGTGTAATGCAGTACGCAGCCGTTTTTACCACCGCCAACAATAGAAGGGTACGCCTCGAATCGCGCGCCATTCATCATAAAATGATATTTCATTTCCGCATCCACTTGGTATTCAAATACATCAGGTCGCGTGCATTGCATGGCTTTTTTATGCGCGCCAACGGATATTTTCGCCGCATTTTTCATGTGCTTGATTTCTTGCACTGACTTAATCAATCGCATTTCGTGCAACAAATGATCGGAAGAAATAAATTCTGCCGGTGCGAAAACTCCGGCTCTAGAACGACCTCGCACTTGTTGCGACCAATCCATCAGTTGCTGATCAAATTCTGGTTGCGCACCCATGGGGAAATATAGTCGCTCTTTGTCTTCTAATAAGCCTGGTAAAATGTCGTCAATATCATCTATTGGAAACGCATCATCGACGCCGTAGTCTTTTAGCGCCCCTTCAAGCCCCGCGTTTGCACCCACCCATAAGGCCATCGTTTCATCAAATTCTCGACAGAATAAAATGTATTCACCTTGCTCACGCCCAGGTACAAAGACGATAACTGACTCTGCCTCATCAAAACCACTCAGGTAGAAAAAGTCGCTATTTTGCCTAAAGGGGAACTCCACATCACTATTGCGCTGCATGGTAGACGCGCTTGATATAACGGCGATATTACCAACACCCACCATACGTAAAAACTGCTTCCTACGTCGCGTAAATTCTTTTTGCTCTTCTAGCACAAGCAACCTCTAGAAATCGTTAATGAACCGTTGGCGAATCAGTATCGTCGCCCTCATCAGGCGGCTGAAGCTCTTCCAGCAACATGTGCACGCCAATGCGAACATACTCGTGCAACTCCACAAATGCCTGCTCATCAGAATCATCAGTGTTATCCGCATCGAGTCTGGAAATCTCCATCAGGTCCCTGAGTACGCCTCGGCTTTCCTCTTCCCACTCCTTGTCGTCGCCCACGCCCATATACGCCACGCCGTACAAAAAGCCCTGACACCATTCGCTTAACGCGCCAGCTTGCACGCCAATGCGCTCATCATCATCAGGCAGTAATAAATCAA
>DUCA01000194.1:6637-7175 GCA_012960055.1 Cycloclasticus sp. | reverse complement strand
GTTTCGGACGCACTCATATTGGCATCAGCATCTTCCAATACCGACTGTATTTCTTCGTAATCACCCAAACGTTTCACTTAACACTCCACACAACTATTAATATAGCTATGCTATCATTCTGCGACCTCTGTCGCCAAAATATACTGTCTAAATTAGCCACAGTATTGACCTTATAGCCAATCACACCTACTATCTACTCCGTGAATAAAGAAGAAAACCCAGAAATCGCCCTACAACACCTCGAGCAAAAAATTGATGCACTCGTAAAAGTGTGCCAACGCTTGCATGAAGAAAACCAGCAACTTAAGAACCAACAAACTGAGCTTATTCAACAACGTAGCGCCTTAATGGATAAAACCGAAAAAGCCCAATCACGCGTTGAATCGATGATTTCTAGGCTTAAATTAATGGAATTCTAAAATGACCAACCCCATTACTGTTTCTCTACATATTTTAGATAAAGAATACCGCGTTAGCTGCAGCGAAGAAGAACGTGTAGGGCTTGAATCTTCCGCGCATTTCCTAAATGAGAAAATGC
>DUCA01000194.1:540-6611 GCA_012960055.1 Cycloclasticus sp. | reverse complement strand
GTTGGTTCAGACCGCATTGCGGTTATGGCGGGGCTTAATATCACCCACGACTTACTCAGCGAAGGGCAAAAAAAAACAGGCATGTCGCTGGATATTAATGAAAAAATTAACGCGCTACAAAACAAGCTGGATTTCGCGATTAACGCCTACGGCAAATAACCTTATATACCAAAATCCTCAACTTATATTCTTTTAAGTCACATTAATTAGCTGTTTATTTTTGCGCTTAGGTATAAACTGTAAGTGCGTTCCCTGCGGTGTTCGAAAGAAGGCGAATTGCCCTGGACCTAACAGACTACTCGGGAAGACAGATCATATTGCGGGTGTGCACGCTCTTTTTTAGAGAAGCCTAATGCAAATGTCCGAATCCCACTTGAACCCTCGGTTTAAGGTAGAAACCTGAATGCGGCGCTAGCGGGGAACGTTTTTATTTATGCCACAAACCACTTCTTTATTAAGGCGATCCTTGCGAAAACAACGCCAAGGAATATCCCAAAGTGCACGAGAGCATTTTAACTACCGCATTCAACAAACACTTTTAAGCGCCGGTGTCTTACTGCGTTTTTCGAGCATTGCCGGCTATTTATCTAACGATGGCGAGCCCTCTATCGATTCGCTCGTACAAACCTGCTACGAAATAAACCGTCCGTTTTACCTTCCCGTAGTAAGAAAAAAAGCCTTGGCTTTTGCGCAATATACTTTGGGTAACGAGTTAAGCAATAATGCGTTCAATATTCCTGAACCTTCTACACAACACACTCTTTGCGCTCG
This sequence comes from Cycloclasticus sp., assembly GCA_012960055.1. GTDB lineage: Bacteria > Pseudomonadota > Gammaproteobacteria > Methylococcales > Cycloclasticaceae > Cycloclasticus. Next base: position 5,840 of record DUCA01000194.1, on the reverse strand, counting down.
TTTTTTGTCTGTTATTTTAATCCCGCTCGTCGGCTTCGATAATCAAGGTAACCGACTCGGAATGGGTGGCGGCTATTATGATCGCACGCTCAACTTTATGCTTAACCCTGCTAGCAAAAAGAAACCCTTATTAATAGGCATCGCGTATAGCCTACAGAAAGTCGATACCATTAAACCGCACGCTTGGGATGTTCCTTTAGACGCCGTTATCACCGAAAAAGGCTTGATAACTTTCTCGGCGAAAGCGAAACAGCTGTTACGTTTATAGCCCTTATTAAATTCGCATTAAAACTGTTCTCCAAAGAACTGATGCGATATATCATAGCAATCACACATTAGCCCATTCGGAATTCCACCATGCAAGATGATTTAAAAAAACAAGCCGCCGAGGCGGCCATTGCCTATATTAAAAACTGTCGTATTCTAGGCGTCGGCACCGGCTCTACGGTTAACCACTTTATCAATGCTTTGGAGCCCATCAAACACCAATTTGAAGGGGCGGTATCGAGTTCTGAAGCGAGTACAGAACGACTTTTGGCTCTTGGCATCCCGGTTCTAGACTTAAATTTCGTCGGCACGTTAGACGTTTATGTCGATGGCGCGGATGAAATCAATTCCAATTTGCAGCTGATAAAAGGCGGCGGCGGCGCATTAACTCGCGAAAAAATAATCGCTGCCGCGAGCAAGTCATTTGTCTGTATCGCCGATCAAAGTAAATTGGTGCCAACCCTTGGAGAATTCCCACTTCCCATCGAAGTAATCCCTATGGCTAAAAGTTATGTCGCGCGTAAAATTGTTAAGTTGGGCGGGCACCCCGTCTGGCGAGAGGGCTTTTTTACCGATAACGGAAACATCATTTTGGATGTTCATCGATTACAAATCATGCAGCCAACACAATTGGAAAACACCCTTAACAACATCACCGGCGTTGTTACGAATGGCTTATTTGCTAAGCGGCCCGCCGACATTGTGCTATTGGCGAACGAAAACGGCATCCAAACTTTGTCGCTAGAACTCGAATAAAACCGTTAAGCAGAAACCTTAGCGCAAAAAAAAGGGGCTAAAAGCCCCTTAGTATTATTATTATTCTTATTATTCAAAGTGCCAATTATAAATATCGGCTCCCCTCTCCTTGTTCTTGAGAGCTATATTACTCCATTTTTGTATAAATGCAACAAAAATACTCGTTAACTGTTTGATTTACTTGAATAAATATTGCGCCGCAACAAATAAGGACATAAAAACAACATTTTATAAAGAAACCGGCAGCCTTGCTAACTGACCCGCTTAATCTTACAATCTTTTAGCATATCCATATGATGAAAGCCGGCTTATGCTCTACTACTTGATTCACGCAGGCATATTGAAATGACTCGCATCACAACTATACCAACTATTCGCTTCACATTATGTTTCTGCCTAATTGGTTAAAACACTATCAAAAAGAACAACTAAATGGCGATTTGATTGCAGGCATCATCGTCGCTGTTGTATTGGTTCCTCAATCTATGGCGTATGGTTTACTGGCTGGGCTGCCGCCCGAAGTAGCCCTGTATTCATCCGTGCTTCCATTACTTTTATATGCAGCTTTTGGCAGCAGTCGAACCTTGGCCGTTGGACCAGTGGGCCTTATGTCCTTAATGACCGGCGCAACGCTAATAGAAATGGGCGTCACCAATGCCAATGAAATGGTTAGCACCGCTCACACACTCGCTTTATTAATTGGTGTTATTTTATTACTCATGCGTCTTGCGCGCCTTGGCTCCATTATCAATTTTCTCAGCCACCCGGTGATATCTGGTTTTGTCAGCGCCTCCGCCATCATTATCGCGCTTAGCCAAATGAAACATATTTTCGGCTTAGACATCCCCCGTGGCTTACCCGCTTACCAAACTTTTTATCAATTCATCAGCCAAATACAGCACAGCAATCTAGCTGCTACCGTCATTGGCATTAGCAGCCTTATCTTGTTGTGGGCATTTAAAACGCCGCTTGTTAAGTTTCTGCATAAGATAAATATTAGCGAAGGCGCCACACAATTTATTTCAAAATCGGGTCCCTTAGCCGCCGTTTCCATCAGCACTTTTGGTGTCTATTTCTTAAATCTAAACGCGCAACATCAAGTCTCCATCATTGGCAAAATCCCCGCTGGACTACCAGAACTGATATTACCTAACCTAGACCCATCGCTGATTAAAGAGCTGCTACCATATGCCATATTGATTGCATTAATCGGTTACCTAGAAAGCGTTTCCATCGCCAAATCAATGGCCAGCCAAAAGCGCCAAAAAATCGACTCCAATAAAGAGTTGATTGGCTTGGGTACAGCGAACATCGCTTCTGCCATCAGTGGCGGCTACCCCGTCGCGGGTGGCTTTGGCCGTTCAATGGTTAACTTCACAGCCGGCGCTAATTCCCCTCTCGCGTCGGTTATTACCGCTTGCTTAGTTGGCCTAACCTTGTTGGCTCTTACGCCTTTGTTCTTCTTCTTGCCTAAAGCAGCGTTGGGCGCCATCATTGTGCTTGCTGTTTTACCACTGATTGATGCACACACCTTAAAGCACGCCTGGACCTACGACCGAACTGACGCCTTTTCGCTTTTAGTAACATTTTTCACTGTACTAATTATTGACGTGGAAAGCGGCATTATTGCTGGCGTTATTATATCGATTGGTCTTTATCTGCATAGAAGCAGCCAACCTCATATCGCAATTGTCGGACAAGTTGGCAATACCGAACACTACCGCAATATAGACCGCCACAACGTCAAAATAGATCAACAAATTCTTGCCATGCGGGTTGATGAGAATTTATATTTTGCCAATACAAATTTCTTGGAAGACACCGTTATGCGTTTAGTTGCGGATAACAAGGCAATTAATCATATTGTGCTTATTTGTAGCTCTATCAGTGTCATAGACACCAGCGGGTTGGAGTCTTTAGATAATATTCTGTATCGACTTAATAAAGCGAATGTAAAGCTACACTTAGCGGAAATCAAAGGCCCTGTGATGGATAAACTCAGAGGCACCGATTTTTTAAATAATCTCGGTGAAAAAAGCGTATTTCTCAGCACCCATCAAGCAATGCTTGCCTTAAAAGTCGAAAATTAAACAATAAGGCTTGTATAGCGCTTCCGATGAGATATTTATTACACCCCGTTTATTTAGCTTTTAGTAAAAAAAGTCGGGTCAGCTCTTGTGTTGACATCAGCTTTATCGAAATAGCTAATAATTAAATCTTTACGTGGGTTAACTCTTCGATTGGCGGCGCTGAGATATTGAATAACTTCTTTGGTAACGCTGAAATCGCTTTATCACCCCACTGTACTGACCTTTTAAGTGATTCAAAATCGCCACCACCCTCGATAAAGGCCTTCGATGTTTTCAACAGCCTTTTGCTCAACTTCACCAAGCGCTTTAACCGCGCGTAAATACTTATCCCTGTAATCTGTCATCATTGCATGCCCTGTGAGATGCTATTAAATATAGACCAACTGCAATTAAGTTCCTGACTGAATAGCTTATTCAAACGTTTCTTTGTGCTGAACAAGCGTCATTTAAGCCGCTAGCCGATATTTTTAATTTCGATACGTCGCTTATGTAAAAGCATCTAGCGATGATTAATTCGAAAAAAAGCACTTGGTACACCCCATGCTCCATAAATTAATGACAAAAAAAAACCGAGGCAAGCCTCGGTTTTTTTTGTCATTCGATCAACTTAGAACAAATTGCCATGTGCAAACGCCGTCATGGATAACAGCATGGGGACAGACAGTAAAACATTAACTCTAGACGCCATCGAAGCTACCACTTTTGCACAAGCAATCTCATCCGCTGTGGCTTCAACAATGCCCAGTATTTTTTTCTGGTTTGGCCAAATGAGTACCCAGACATTAAACAACATAATAGTACCCAACCAAGCACCTAAACCGATAACAGGGCTTGCAAAGGTAAACGCATTCATAATGCCCACGCCTGTTGATTCTAGTGCACCAACGCCTGTCAGCCAAGTAGCAGCCGCTGACATACGGAACCAAAGCAAAGCACGTGGCGCGACATATTTACCAATTGCCGCCGGACCCGGGCCGCCTTCATCACCTAATGCTTCAGCCATTGCTGGAACTTGAACAAAGTTAAAGTAATACAGAAGACCTATCCAAGTAATGCCAACCAGCACATGCAACCAGACCATTGTCTCTAGCAAATTAAAACTGCCTGAACGTTCCCATCCGAACACCGCAACTAAGATTGCAAGAATAAAGCCTGTCGCAATTGTTGCTTTAATACTCGCCAATATTTTTTTAATGAAACCCATTTTTATCTCCTTAATAGTTTAAATTCAGTAAAGCTTAACTTATTATGCCTGATTTTTTAATCACCCCGTTTTATTTTAAATAAAAACACCAGGGGCAACAGTCATACCCTTAAAGGCGTCATGTTTGAAAAAAAAAGCCCATCAAGTGATGGGCTTTTAATAATGCATAAAGCTCTGGAGAATTAACGCTTAGAATACTGAGGGCGTTTTCTCGCTTTGTGTAGACCAACTTTCTTACGTTCTACTTCGCGTGAGTCACGCGTTACAAACCCTGCTTTACGTAGTGCTGGACGTAATTCGCCATCGTATTCCATCAAAGCACGTGTAATTCCTAATCTAATCGCACCCGCTTGACCGGACGTTCCACCACCTTTAACAGTAATCAAGAAATCAAATTTTTCCATTGCTTCAGCAGTTTCTAATGGCTGACGTACAATCATACGATCGGTTTCACGACCAAAGTATGCATCCAATGACATGTTGTTGATTTTGATGTCGCCTTTGCCTGGGCGTGCGAATACGCGTGCCGCTGAACTTTTACGACGACCTGTTCCGTAATATTGGGTTTGTGCCATTTTATTAAACTCTTATTAAATATCTAAAATTTTAGGTTGCTGTGCTTGATGCGTATGCTCAGCGCCAACAAAGACTTTCATTTTTTTGAACATATTTCTGCCCAACGTGTTTTTAGGCAGCATGCCTTTAACCGCTGATTGAATAATACGCTCTGGGTAGGTTTCACGAAGTTTACCCAATGAAACTGACTTCAAATGACCGATGTGACCTGAGTGACGGTAGTACATCTTGTCTTTTTCTTTATTACCAGTCACGCCGATTTTTTCAGCATTAATCACAACGATGTAGTCACCTGTGTCTACATGTGGTGTGTATTCTGGCTTATGTTTGCCGCGTAAACGATGTGCTATCTCTGCTGCCAAACGACCTAAGGCTTTACCTTCCGCGTCAACAACATACCAATCGTG
>DUCA01000194.1:0-496 GCA_012960055.1 Cycloclasticus sp. | reverse complement strand
TTTCATTTCTTATATTCCAAATCACCCGAAATACGGGGTTATCAAAGAGCCGCCTATATTAACCACTTTCCATCCTAATCACAATGCCGAGTTGACTTTGTTTGTAACAATTCGTCATTATTTGTAACTAACTTAGTAAAATCACACGCTAATCAATGATTTTCAGCGGCGCATCTAACGACCAACGGCTAAATAATAGGGAAGCCCGGCTTATCAACCACGGACAGCATTGCTTTGGGCATGGCTTTACTTGCGGGCAACACTCTCGTGCCAAGTCCTGCGACAGGAATAACCGCTTTCCTCACCGGCACACCGGAAGCATCGCTTCATTCGATACCCGCCTTCATTGCTATCACATTGCTCGGCAATGCCAATTTATCGATCTCTCGCGCCTTCTCCGACACAACGTCCTTAACGCCACATTGCGGATTAAACCCCTCTACTGCTTCTGTCAAAATCAACCTCATCTCAGTATAATTTCCCTCCTCAACAGCCC
>DUCA01000193.1 GCA_012960055.1 Cycloclasticus sp. | reverse complement strand
AGTTGTTGAGTAAAAGTCATCACGCAAACGAAAAAGATGTTTAGTTCGGCTTTCCAGTCAAAGGGCATAAGTCTCATGGAATCAGAACTTACGTTCTGCTTAATTCGGCTTTATGAAAAAAGCGTAATCCTGTATCGTTAGCTGATGCGTTTGGAGAAAATAAAACTATCCGGTTTTAAATCATTTGTAGACACCACCACCCTACCGTTTTCCAGTGATTTGGTGGGTATTGTGGGTCCAAATGGTTGTGGAAAATCGAATGTGATTGATGCCGTTAGATGGGTGTTGGGCGAAAGCTCAGCCAAGCACCTGCGCGGCGACCAAATGGCCGATGTGATTTTCAATGGCTCGACAACGCGTAAGCCGGTTGAGCAGGCATTCGTAGAGTTAACGTTCGATAATAGTGACGCAACCATCACAGGCGAATTTGCGGGTTACCGTGAAATTTTGTTAAAGCGGCAAGTGAATCGCGAAGGACAATCGGTTTACTTTTTGAACGGAACGCGTTGCCGCCGAAAAGATATCACCGGTTTGTTCTTAGGTACGGGGCTTGGCCCGCGCAGTTACGCGATTATTGAACAAGGTACTATTTCCCGTTTGGTGGAAGCAAAACCCGATGAACTCAGGATGTTTCTTGAAGAAGCGGCGGGCATTTCAAAATACAAAGAACGTCGTCGCGAGACTGAAAATAGAATGCGCCGCACGGGTGAAAATCTTGAGCGTATTTCAGATTTATGTGAGGAAATTGAAAAGCAATGTCGGCACCTAAAACGTCAGGCGAGTACAGCGGCGCGATATAAGGTTTTGAAGGCAGAAGAACGTCAGCTAAAAGCTCAGTTATTGGCGTTAAAGTGGCAAACGTTAAATAGCCAAGACGAAGGGCAACACCAAAAAATTCAAGCGCTGCAGTTAAAAGTTGATGAGGCGCTGGCGGGGCAACGTGCATTAGAAAAAAACATTGATCAGCAGCGAGAGCAATATAACAGCCAGCGTGAAAAGTTGAGTGAGGTGCAAGCTGAGTTTTATTCAATCGGCTCGGATATCGCCAAGCTTGAACAAGCCTTGCAGCACCAGCAAGTGTTAAAGCAACAACAGCAATCTGAACTTGAGCGCTTCAAGACTATATTGCAAACCTCCCAACGAGAGTTACAAGAGGGGGGGAACAAAATAGCCGAATCCAAAGAGCTTATTGTCGCGAGTGAAAAAGCCTTAGTTGAGGCAAAGCAGCAAGAGGGCTTGGCGAGCGAATCGCTGGCCGATGCGGAGCAAGCCATGAATGATTGGCAGAAAATGTGGGATGACTTCACTTACCAAGTCGCTGAACCCAAAAGAAAGATAGACATTGAAAAAACAAAGATAAATCAATTTGATAAGCAGCTTGTTCAGGCGGTTCAACGATTATCTGTCGCAAGAAATGAACAACTCAGTTTGCAGCAAGGCCTAGGTGACGTGGATTTGCTAACACTGCAACGGCAACACGATGAATTAGATTCTCAGCATCAAGAAGATCAGCAGCGATTAAAAGAAAATCAGCAGAGTTCTGCAACTGTGCAGCAATGGGTCCATGATGAAAACGAGGCGTTAGCGGTATTACGCTCAGGGCACGCTCGCCTTGCTGGCCGCTTAGAATCTATTCTTGTGCTTCAGCAGTCTAATGTTGGTGAATCTCAAGATAAAGTCAGCGAGTGGTTAGTAAATGTCGGCCTGAGTGAAGCCTCTACGCTGATTGAAAAGCTTGATGTTGTGGCCGGTTGGGAAAAGGCGGTGGAAACGGTGATGGGTACGCGACTGCAAGCGATTTGTGTTGATGACATGGCGTTGGCATTAAATAGCGTGCCACCGTCTGCTGATTTGACGTTGTTTAATACGTCTCAGAATAGACATTTAGCGGCATTTGCAGAGACGTCTTTGGCCAGTTTGGTGGCGTCCGATTTACCCACAATGGCCCTGTTAAAAAACGTCCATTTTGCGGATGAAATTAACTCGGCAAGAGAGCTAATGGAGACGCTATCTGAACATGAATCCGTGATTACCAAAACGTGCATTTGGCTGCACGCTGATACCGTCAGTTTCCATTGTTCTGATTCAAACAGCAGCGCCTTGGTGCTAGAAAAAGAGAAAAAAGATGTAACTCGACGATTGGGCGTGTTGTCAGCTGAGGTGGCTGAAAAAGAACAGTTGTTATCAAAAGCGCGAGCAGATATGGCGTCTTTGGAGGCGCAAGGGCGAGAGTTACGCACGCGAGAAATCTCGGTGGTCAAAGAAGTGTCTCGCTTGGCGATGCAGTTAAATGAAAAGCAGTCCAACGTTGAACGCGCCAAGCAGAGGTTGCTGCAACTTACGCGAGAAATAAGCCAAGCCAACGAGGATAAAGGAAAAGACGAGGCGAGCTTACTTGAATGTAAGAAGGCACTTGAAAGCGCAATAGAGCAATCGGCTCAAATTGAAACGCAGCGCGGTGTTTTTCAGCAACAACGCGCAGATAAAAAAGAGTTGTTAGATATTGTTCGCTCAAGCGTACACAGTTCGCGTGAATTGACGCACGGTTTGATGTTGAAGATCGAATCACAGCGTTCATCGCAAGCCTTGGTTGAGCAACACGAGAAAGTGATACAGGAACGTCTAAGCGTAGCGACTGAAAAGAAGGCTGAATTACAGAGCCAGTTGGAATTGAGTAGTTCGCCGTTGGATTCGCAAAAAGCGACATTAGACGGCTTATTAAAAAAGCGGGTTGCGATTGAGGAGCGCCTTCTTGAAGCGAGGGTGGCAGTGGAATCTACGGAGCAATTGATGCGTCAAGGCGAAACCCAGCGCCATCAGGCAGAGCAGCATGTGCAACAAGCGAGAGAAAGTATATCCTCGGCTAAGATTGGGCGTCAAGAAGTGTTGGTTCGCAAGCAAACATTGGTGGAACAATTACAAGAATCGGGCGTTGACCTAGACGAGACGCTAAGCACTATCCCGGAGGATGCCCATGATGTTCAGTGGCAACAACAGGCGAACGATTTGGCAGAAAAAATCAATCGATTAGGTTTGATTAATTTAACGGCGATTGAGGAGTACGAAACGCAAGCTGAACGCAAGCAATATTTGGATAGCCAACGGCTCGACCTAACCGAGTCGCTTAAAATATTGGAAACAGCGATAAGCAAAATCGATAAAGAGAGTCGTATTCTGTTCAAGCAAACGTTTGATAAAGTGAACGCGGGCTTTGAAAAGCGCTTTCCTAAATTATTTGGCGGTGGTCATGCGTATTTGCAGCAAACGGGTGAAGACATGCTTGAAACCGGCGTGACCGTTATGGCGAGGCCTCCGGGTAAACGTAATAGTTCCATTCACCTGCTGTCGGGTGGTGAAAAGGCATTAACCGCGGTAGCGTTGGTTTTTTCAATTTTTGATTTGAATCCGTCGCCTTTCTGTATGTTGGACGAAGTGGATGCGCCACTCGACGAAGCAAATGTTGGCCGCTTCGGGGAGTTGGTAAAAGAAATGTCTGAGACTGTTCAGATGATATTAATTACGCACAATAAAGCGACAATGGAAATGACTAATCAGTTATCGGGTGTGACAATGAAAGAGCCGGGCGTTTCAAGACTGGTGGCGGTTGATTTAGAAGAAGCGGCTAAAATGGCCGCGAGTTAAATGAAGCTGTTTTTTTATCAATAAGGTAATTTTTTAAGGGACGAAAAGATGGAAGAAAACTCATTAAGGTTGATATTGCTTGGCGTGGGCGTGACCATCTTGGTCGGCATTTATTTTTACGATGTGTTGCAAAAAAAAGTGCGCCGACGTGCGAATGAGTCGGATAGTTTCACGGCGGGTGAGAGCGTTGAGTCGGTTATGTCTAATGGGGCTCCATTTTCGGCTGTCTATGAGGAGGCTGCGATTAACGACGCCGCTCCGCAAGCTGAGCATGATTCGGTGAAGGGTCCTGTTGAGCTACCTGAAAGTGCAAAAGAAGACGTGCCGGTTGCTCAACAAGCGTTGGTTATTCAGTTGACCGTTTTACCTAAAGGCGGTAGTTCTTTTTCTGGCACGGCTTTATTAGATGCGTTTAGCGCATTAAATCTTGAGTTCGGTGATATGGGCATTTTCCATTGTTATGAACGTCACGATGGGATTGAAGTGAAGCGCTTTCATGTGGCCAATATTCTTGAGCCAGGAACATTCCCTGTCGGCAGTATGGACGATTTCGAATCGACGGGTGTCGTGTTGTTTTTTCAAGCGAATGATTCCGTGAATCCAGAATTGGCTTTTGAAAGTATGCTGACGCTGGCTAAACAGTTGAGTGAAAGGTTTGATGCTATTTTGGCTGCTGGTGATATGCAAGAGCTGAGCGTGAGCGGTATTTCAGATATTCAGTCTCAGTTGGCTGGATTGTCGCGTTTATAACCTTGAAGGCTGCTACTGAAAAGCGCATGCAACAGCTGCGCGGTGAAATTAATCAACACAATCAGAATTATTATCAATACGATGCGCCGCAAATTCCAGATGCGAATTATGACGAATTATTGCGTGAACTGCAGGCCTTAGAAGCGGCGAACCCAGAGTTACTGAGTGACGATTCGCCAACGCAACGTGTGGGCTCCGCTGCATTAGCTTCATTTCAGCAGGTGCAGCATCAAATACCGATGTTGTCTCTCGATAACGCCTTCGATGATGAAGAGTTTGCCGCGTTCGATAAGCGTGTGCGCGATAGAATTCAGGCCATCGATGATGTGGAGTATTTGGTTGAGCCGAAGTTAGATGGCTTGGCGGTGTCGCTACTATATCAAGATGCTGTGTTGGTGCAGGCGGCGACGCGTGGAGATGGTAAGACCGGCGAAAACGTTACCGAGAACGTCAAAACAATCAATGCGATCCCCTTGCGGCTTAAAGGTGTTAATTTGCCGAAACTTATTGAAGTGAGGGGTGAAGTGTTTATGCCGCTTGCGGGTTTTGAAGCACTTAATAAACAAGCCGTTGATATGGGGGGGAAGTCCTTCGTCAACCCAAGAAATGCCGCTGCGGGTAGTTTGAGGCAGCTGGATTCAAAAATAACCGCCACTCGCCCATTGGCTTTTTATGCATATGGTGTAGGCGTGGTAGAAGGGCTGGTTTTACCGGCTACGCAAAAAATGCTATTTGAACTATTAGTTAATTGGGGTTTGCCTATTAGCGACCAAGTGTCGGTTGAGAGCGGTACGGAGCAATGCCATAAAGCGTACGAATCGTTAGCCGGCAAACGCCCCTTGTTGCCTTATGAGATAGACGGGGTGGTTTACAAGGTTAATAATTTTGCCTTGCAAGAACGGATTGGCTTTGTTTCAAGAGCGCCGCGCTGGGCGATAGCGCGGAAATTTCCAGCGCAAGAAAAAATGACCGAGGTGGTGGGTATTGATGTCCAAGTTGGCCGTACAGGGGCAATAACCCCAGTGGCACGGTTGGCAGCTGTTTTTGTGGGTGGCGTCACAGTCACTAATGTCACGCTTCACAACGAAGACGAGATGCGTAGAAAAGATGTACGCGTCGGTGACACGGTCATTGTTCGCCGTGCTGGCGACGTTATTCCCGAAATAGTTTCTGTTGTGATGCAGAGGCGAAGCGAAGATTCAGCGCTATTTAATATGCCGTTGTTATGCCCTGTTTGTGGCTCGGCTGTAGAGCGCGCGGAAGGTGAAGCCATTGCTCGCTGCCCCGCGGGTTTGTTTTGCCGCGCGCAAGTCAAAGAGTCGATAAAGCATTTTTCCTCGCGTAAAGCGTTAGACGTAGATGGCTTGGGCGATAAAATTGTTGAGCAACTGGTTGCCAAGGAGATGGTTAAAACACCAGCTGATTTGTATCGCTTAACTAAAGAACAGCTATCGGGTTTGGAGCGAATGGCTGAAAAGTCAGCTAATAATTTATTATTAGCGCTAGATAAAAGTAAGCAAACAACCTTGCCGAAGTTTTTATATGCGCTCGGTGTTCGCGAAGTGGGTGAGGTTACGGCGAACAGCTTAGCGACCTATTTTGCTAGTTTGGAGGCGTTACAGTATGCATCACGGGAAGATTTAGAAAAGGTTCCGGATGTGGGGCCAATCGTCGCGCAACACGTCGTTGCTTTTTTTGAGTTGCAGCACAATCAAGAGGTTATAGCTGAACTGCTAACGGCGGGCGTGCAGTGGCCAGATGTGGAGGCGATGTCTAGTGTGGATCAGGCGTTGTCAGCTAAGGTGTTTGTTTTAACAGGAACCTTATCGTTAATGGGGCGAGATCAGGCAAAGGAAATACTACGCTCATTGGGCGCGAAGGTAACGTCTAGCGTATCCAAAAAAACAGATTATCTAGTGGCGGGTGAAGAGTCGGGGTCAAAATTGAAAAAAGCACTGTCATTAGGCGTAACGGTTTTGTCCGAAGAAGACTTTCTGGCATTGATAAAAGATCATCAAGGGTAATTTCGAATAACGATGGAAGACGATTTAGAAACCCAAGTTTGCATGTTGCAGAGTCATATGTACGGCATGATTACCCGCGTGCAAAAAAACGAGGACATGCTGAAGCTTTTTCAGGGTTTGGAGATGCGTTTGTTGTCGCTGAATTGACTGTGAGAGCTGATAGAGTATATTCACGATGATGTTAGGGCGGTGTTTGACCTCGAATCATTGTCGCTTGTGTTGGCTGATGAGAATGATGAAATCAGGCGATTTCTTACGAAGGATGGCATTCAGATCTGATGAATGCCCAGGCATCCTTTGATTGTCGGATATGGGCTTGTTTAAACAAAAGCCTGGGTTTTCTCAGTAGGTTTTAATGGGCGATGGAGCCGGATGTGCTGCCTGGTGAGTTTCGACCCGCTGGAAAGGCGTTGCCGCAGGCAGTGGCTGTTATTGCGTTGTTACGGCGTGGCGTGTATTTGGGCTGCATAGTGTTCGGCAGTGAAAATGATGCGCGTTTCCAGGTGGATATGGCAACATACTTTTTAGATCGCTTAGGGAAAGTGCTTAGCGTATGTATGGAAAACACACTGAATTACGAACAATTGAGGCGCAGCAGTCTTTTTGATAAGTCCGTTCTTGAAATAAGTGAGGGCAAGCGTTTGCAGTTCACAGTTTCAATTGGTGTTTCAACTTTCATCGTGGGTCAGCCAGGGATGTTAAAATAAATCGACCGTGCTGTTTTGATTGATATGGCGGATAAGGCGTTGTAATTAGCGAAAAATGCTGGCCGTAATCGGGTGTTAAGCGGTGGTGAAATCATCGCTGATTTAACGTCTCAGCAAAAATCAGCGTAACTTACTACATTTAAAAATTGCCGTCGTTGACGAGCTTTCCTAGTGATGGGGGTGGCAGTTGTTTTTTCTTCGCGTAGGGTGATTTAAAGGGATCAGAATCAATCTCTTTGGGCAACAAAGAAAGCTGTTAAGGCGATGTGTGTTTAAGGTATAATTCCGAGCTTATTACCATCAATTTAGAGGTGATTGAACGGTGGCTAAGCGGCCATCTTTAATCGCCCTTTTTGATTATTGCAATTCATAAAAGGCATTTCAGGAGATACCGTTAAATGGTTGAGCTCGTAAAAGAAACGATACCCGTCAATATTGAAGATGAAATGCGCCAGTCGTATTTAGACTACGCAATGAGCGTTATTGTTGGCCGAGCATTGCCGGATGTGAGAGATGGCTTGAAGCCAGTGCATCGTCGAGTGCTATTTGCGATGAGTGTGCTGAACAACGATTGGAATAAGCCGTACAAAAAATCAGCGCGTATCGTCGGTGACGTGATTGGTAAATACCATCCACATGGTGATACCGCAGTGTATGACACCATCGTTCGTATGGCGCAGCCATTTTCAATGCGTCATATGTTGGTGGATGGTCAGGGTAACTTCGGTTCGGTGGATGGTGATTCTGCGGCGGCGATGCGTTATACCGAGATTCGTATGTCCAAGCTGTCACATGAAATGTTGGCGGATTTGGATAAAGAGACGGTTAATTTTAATGCTAACTACGATGAGTCGGAATACGAACCGACTGTTCTCCCAACGCGCGTTCCTACGTTGCTGGTCAATGGCTCGTCGGGTATCGCGGTGGGTATGGCGACCAATATTCCGCCACATAACTTGGCGGAAATTACGGCTGCTTGCCTGCGCTTGATTGAAAATTCTGAAACAACCATTGATGAATTGATGGAATGTATTCCGGGGCCTGACTTCCCAACCGCTGGTATTATCAATGGCGCAGCGGGTATTCGTGAGGCATATCATACCGGTCGCGGTAAGATTTACTTACGTGCGCGTTACCATGTCGAGGGCGAAGAAGGCGTGAGTAGCAAGCAATCTATCGTTGTTACAGAATTGCCGTATCAGGTTAACAAAGCACGTTTGATGGAAAAAATTGCGCATCTGGTTAAGGATGCGAAATTAGAAGGCATTTCTGGCTTGCGTGATGAGTCAGATAAAGACGGCATGCGCATGGTGATTGAGCTGAAACGCGGCGAAGTACCTGAAGTCATCATCAATAACTTGTATCAGCACACACAATTGCAAAATGTGTTCGGTATCAATATGGTGGCGTTGATTGATGGTCGTCCTAAGTGTTTGAATTTAAAGCAGATACTTAATGCGTTCATTGATCATCGTAGAGAAGTTGTAACGCGTAGGACGATTTACGATCTGCGTAAAGCGCGTGAGCGTGCACATAACTTAGAAGGTTTGGCGGTTGCGTTATCAAACATTGATGACATGATTGCGATGATTAAAGCTGCAAAAACGCCGGCGGAAGCCAAGGTAAGTTTATTAGGCGTCGCTTGGCAGCCGGGTTTGGTATCTGATTTATTATCAAAATCAGATTCAAGCCGTTCTCGCCCAGATAACCTTGAAGATCAGTACGGTTTATTGGCCGGCAGCTATCATTTATCACCCGCGCAAGCACAAGCCATTCTTGAGCTTCGCTTGCACCGTTTAACGGGGCTTGAGCAAGATAAAATTCTTCAAGAGTATAAAGAGCTAATTGTAGTAATTGACGATTTATTGGATATTCTGGCTCATAGAGAGCGCTTGATGACGGTAATCAGTGAAGAGCTGGTTAAGCTGATTGAAGAATATAAAGACGACCGCCGGACAGAAATTGTCGATAAATTCCTTAACTTAACCGCTGAAGATTTAATTACCGAAGAAGACATGGTGGTGACCTTGTCGCATGAAGGTTATGTGAAATCACAACCGTTAACGTCTTACACGGCTCAACGCCGTGGTGGTAAAGGAAAAACAGCGGCAAACACCAAGAACGAAGATTTCATCGATAAACTGTTTATTGCCAATACGCATGACACGGTTTTGTGCTTCTCGAGTAAAGGCAAAGTGTATTGGTTGCGCGTGTTTAACTTGCCGGTGGCAAGCAGAATTGCCAGAGGTAAACCGATTGTTAACCTATTGCCACTAGAAAGCGATGAGCGCATCAACGCGATTCTCCCTATTCGTGCGTTTAACGACGATGAGTTTGTCTTTATGGCGACTCAAGCGGGCACGGTTAAAAAGACCAACATCAAAGAATTTGAGAAACCTCGCGCTAACGGCAAAATAGCGATTGATTTACGCGATGACGATGCGCTAGTGGGCGTGGCGGTCACCAACGGTCAAGAAGATGTGATGTTGTTTGCCAGTTCCGGCAAAGTGGCCAGTTTTAATGAAGCAGATGTTAGAGCGATGGGGCGGACAGCAAGCGGTGTTCGCGGTATGCGCTTAAAAGACAAAGAGCTAATTATTTCATTAATCATTGCACAAGAAGGCACGGTGTTAACATTGACTGAAAATGGTTACGGTAAACGTACGCAGATTGAAGAGTACCCGATTCATAAGCGTGGTGGTCAGGGCGTTATTGCCATGCAAACCAGTGAGCGAAACGGTGCCTTAGTGGGTGCGGTGTTGGTGGGTGAGACGGATGAATTGATGCTGATCACCGATGGTGGCACACTGGTAAGAACGCGTACCAGTGAAATATCAATTTTGGGTAGGAACACGCAAGGTGTGCGGGTGATTCGCCCAAGTAAGAATGAAAAAGTCATCGGCTTAGATCGAATTGCAAGCCTAGATGACGAAGACGTGGATGCGGGTGCCGACGGCGGCGATTCATCCGATGAACAAACAACAAATTAATAGTATTAAGGAGATTTAGATGTCCCGTGTTTATAATTTTAGTGCTGGCCCTGCAGCAGTGCCATTGGAAGTTTTACAGAAGGCACAAAGCGAGATGCTTGATTGGAATGGTTGCGGCATGTCAGTGATGGAAATGAGCCATCGCGGCAAAGATTTTATTTCGATTGCAGAAAAAGCCGAAGCCGATGTAAGAGAATTGATGAATGTGCCGGCAAATTACAAAGTGTTGTTCTTACAAGGTGGCGCAACAACACAGTTCTCCATGGTGCCGATGAATTTGCTGCAAGGTAAAAACAAGGCGTGTTACGTAAACACCGGTGCGTGGTCTAAGAAAGCTATTAAAGAAGCTAAAAT
Organism: Cycloclasticus sp.; assembly: GCA_012960055.1. Classification (GTDB taxonomy): domain Bacteria; phylum Pseudomonadota; class Gammaproteobacteria; order Methylococcales; family Cycloclasticaceae; genus Cycloclasticus. The sequence continues at coordinate 2,134 of DUCA01000193.1, read as the reverse complement.
TCACTGCAATGTGCAACTGTCAGCCAGTTCGGAAGATGATAATTTTACTTCCATACCTGCTGTAGATAGCTGGGATATTGGCCAAGACGCGGCGTACTTACACTACACCAGTAACGAAACTATTGGTGGCGTTGAGTTTCAAGATGTGCCAGATGTAGGCGGGTTGGATTTGGTGGCGGATATGTCGTCAAATATTTTGTCTAGAGCCGTTGATGTTAGCAAATTCGGTGTGATTTACGCCGGTGGGCAAAAAAACATGGGCCCCTCAGGTATCGCATTAACAATTGTTCGTGAAGATTTGATTGGCAATGCCAAAGCGGGTTCACCATCGATGATGGATTACAAAAATCATGCTGATGCGGGTTCGATGTTCAACACGCCGGCCACATATAGCTGGTATTTAATGGGTTTAGTGTTTGAATGGATTAAAGAAAATGGTGGTGTTGCCGGCATCGAAGCGCGTAATGTGCGTAAAGCAGAAAAATTATACGCTGCAATTGATGCGTCAGATTTTTATGCGAACCCAGTGCAGCTGAATTCACGTTCTCGTATGAACATTCCATTCACATTGGCAAACAGCGAGCTAGATGCGCTGTTTTTAAGCGAGGCGACAGAAGCAGGCTTGGTTACGCTTAAAGGGCATCGTTCAGTAGGCGGTATGCGCGCCAGTATTTATAATGCAATGCCTGAAGAGGGTGTCGATGCATTAATCAGTATGATGACTGAGTTCGAAAGAACAAAAGCATAATAAATAGTTTAATAATTAAGGTCTTAAAATGTATAAAGTTCAAACGTTAAATAATATTTCTGTAAAAGGTTTAGAGAAATTCCCAAGAGATAAATACGAAGTCGCTTCTGAGATACAAAATCCAGATGCGTATATGCTTCGTTCTTTAAAAATGCACGATATGGATATTCCAAACAGTGTGTTGGCTGTTGGTCGTGCGGGCGCCGGTGTGAATAATATCCCTATCGAAAAAATGAGTGCTTTGGGTATACCTGTTTTTAATGCACCGGGTGCCAATGCGAATGCAGTTAAAGAGTTGGTTGTTACCGGCATGCTGTTGGCCTGTCGTAATATTTGCCAAGCTTGGGAATGTGCTAAAAACCTAGAAGGCGATGATGAGTCAATTGCCAAAGAAGTTGAGCAGGTTAAGAAAAACTTCGTTGGTTTTGAATTACCTGGTCGTACTTTAGGTGTTATAGGTCTGGGTGCTATTGGTACATCTGTCGCCAATACAGCGCAAGATTTGGGCATGAGCGTTGTGGGTTTTGATCCTGCTATTACAGTGGAAAGAGCTTGGCAATTGTCATCGACTATTCAGTCAGCAGCGACCGTAGATGAGCTGTTATCGAAATCAGATTTCGTGACAATTCATGTGCCTTTTAACGAAGGAACTAAAGACTTAATCAACGCGAGTCGCATTGTCACAATGAACGATAACGCCGTTATCTTGAACTTTTCCAGAAATGGCATTGTTAATGATCAAGACGTTGTTGCCGCGCTGGATTCAGGTAAGTTGTATGCGTATGTTTGTGACTTCCCTAGCAATTTATTAAAAAACCACCCGCGTGTTATTACCTTGCCTCATTTGGGCGCTTCTACAGCGGAAGCGGAAGAAAATTGCGCGATTATGATCGCTAATCAACTTCAAGACTTCTTGGAAAACGGTAATATTAAAAATTCAGTAAATTTCCCAGCGGTTAAAATGCCACGAGTGAGTGGTCACCGTATGGCCATTGCGAATTCAAATGTGCCAAACATGGTGGGTCAAATTTCCAGCATTTTGGCTGAAACAGGGCATAACATATTGGATTTATTGAATAAATCTCGTGGCGACTTGGCTTATACCTTGTTAGACGTTGATACGGTAATTACCGATGAAGTGGTTAATCAAATTAAAAGCATTGATGGCGTTCTATCAGTACGAACCATATAGGGTCTGAGTATGAGTGTTGATAATTCTTTATCTGAATTGCGAAAGACTATAGATGAGCTAGATAGCAAATTATTGACACTTTTTAACCAGCGCGCGGGGTTGGCAAAAGAGGTTGCAACGGTAAAGTTGCGTGAAGGTGAGGTGGTTGATTTTTATCGCCCTGACCGAGAAGCCGCTGTGTTGAGGCGGGTTAA
>DUCA01000192.1:8223-12675 GCA_012960055.1 Cycloclasticus sp. | reverse complement strand
AAAGCTAATCGGCTCGTTGAATGCATTGTTGTGTATTTTTCCTTTTGAAGAAGATTACTTTGAAAACACCGCTGTGCCGGCATATTTTATTGGCCACCCATTAGCGGATAAGTACCAGCAGCATGTTAGTACTTCAGTTGCTAAAAAGGCGTTAGACATTGATGTAGATACCCCTGTTTTAACGATGATGCCGGGTAGTCGTGTTGGCGAATTAAACCGTCACAGTTTAATATTTCTTAAAACAGCGAAGCTCTGCGCGGACCGTGTTCCTAACCTTAAGGTGTTGGTGCCACTTGCCGATACGTCGTCCATTGAGCTATTCAGTGGTATTTATCGGGGCTCAGGTATTCAACTAGATTTGATAGCGCAGAAGTCAGCAGCAGCCTCTATGATTGCTGCGTCAGATATGGTACTAGTTGCATCGGGTACAGCGACGCTTGAGGTGATGTTGTTGAAAAAACCCATGGTCGTTGCCTACAAAGTGTCGCCGCTTACGTCTTGGGTCTTTAAAACCTTTGATTTATTAAAAGCGCCGTTTGTTTCGATGCCTAACCTAATTGCAGGAAAGGAATTGGTGAAAGAGTTTTTACATGAACAGGTACAGCCTGATGTTTTGGCTGACGAGTTACGACGAATCTATCATCAGCCCGATGTCTCTGAAAAGATGGTCGCGCATTTTGATGAAATGGCAACGACATTAACTCGTGATGCTGACCTTCAAGCGGCTTCCATTGTTTCGCGTGTGTTGAGTGGAGAAATTGTCTGATGAGCCGTGTGATTGTTGGTCTCGACGAAGTGGGGCGCGGTTGTATTGCGGGCCCTGTTGTTGCCGCTGCCGTTATTTTGGATAGCAATAAGCCCATAGAAGGGTTGATGGATTCTAAAAAACTATCTAAAAAGAAACGTGATGAGCTTTCTGCGAGAATTATGGCAGATGCCAAAGATTGGTCAATAGGCCGTGCTGAAGCGATGGAAATTGATGAATTGAATATATTGCAAGCCAGTCTGCTGGCGATGAAAAGGGCGTATGAAGGCTTAAGTGTCCCCTGTGATTTTGCTCAAATTGACGGCACGTTTTATCCGGAAATTCATATTCAAGGTGAGTGCATAAAAGGCGGTGATAATTTAATTGCAGAAATCTCTGCAGCATCTATTATCGCAAAAGTGTATCGTGACAATCATATGGCGATATTGGATGTATTAAACCCTGGTTATGACCTGGCGAAGCATATGGGCTACCCAACGCCGGCTCATAAGCAGCGCATTAGTCTTAAGGGTGTTACAGGTATTTACCGCCGTTCATTTGCGCCGGTTAAAGCGGTATTAGCATGACAGATAAGCTGACCTTTGTTCACTTAAGAAACCACACGGAATATTCCTTAGTTGACGGGATTATTCGGATAAAACCGTTGATTAAACAAGCGGCTGAGTTGTCGATGCCAGCGATTGCTGTGACCGATCAGTCGAATTTATTTGCCGCGGTAAAATTTTATCGAGCAGCCACAAGTGCCGGCGTTAAGCCGATTATTGGCGCGGATGTTCTTATTAAAGATACATTTGATCAAAAGAAGCCGTATATCGTGACGTTGCTAGTACAAAACAAGCAAGGTTACCTTCGACTATGTGAGTTAATTTCAGACGCATACATTAATGGCCAAGATAAAGGCGTTCCGTATTTAACGTCTGAGAAAATATGTGAAAACAATGATGGCTTGATTGTCTTATCAGGCTTTCTTGAAGGGCTCTTTGCAACTTCTTTACAGAGTAATGATTCAGAGAACAATGAGCGTCTTCTGCGAATATGGCATGAAGCGTTTGGTGATCGTTTTTATCTTGAAATTCAGCGCGCTGGACGAGCAGGTGAAGATGCCCTGATTCATAACATGGTACAGCTTGCCGTTTTACATCAGGTACCCGTTGTTGCAACAAATGGCTGTTGTTTTTTAACTAAAGAAGAGTTTGCGGCGCATGAGGCGCGTGTTTGTATTAATCAAGGTCGAGTACTATCGGATGGCCGGCGCGTTAAAACGCATACCGAACAGCAATACCTAAAAAGCCAAGAAGAAATGACTGAATTGTTTTCGGATATACCGGAAGCAATAGAAAATACTGTTCAAATAGCCATGCGCTGTAATGTTGAATTAAGCTTGGGCAAGAATTTCCTGCCCAATTTCCCCGTTACTGAAGGCATGACAACGGATGAATACTTTGCTGATTTGGCGCAAAAGGGGCTGGATAAACGAATAGAAGAAACCTCTGGTCGGATTAGTTTTGACGATGAAAAGTTGGCGGAATATCAAGCTAGGTTAAAGCGTGAACTGGACGTTATTTGTCAGATGGGGTTTCCGGGCTATTTTCTAATAGTTGCCGACTTTATTCAATGGGCTAAAGATAACGGCATACCCGTTGGCCCAGGCCGTGGTTCAGGTGCGGGGTCTATTATTGCTTACGCGCTGAGAATTACAGATTTAGACCCCATGGAGTTCGACCTTTTGTTCGAACGTTTCCTTAACCCGGAACGTGTGTCGATGCCGGATTTCGACGTCGATTTTTGTACGGATGGCCGCGACCGGGTGATTGATTATGTTGGGCAGAAATATGGTCGTGACAAAGTATCTCAGATTATTACCTATGGCAGCATGGCGGCAAAAGCGGTTATCCGTGATGTCGGCCGTGTGCTAGGTCACCCGTATGGTTTTGTGGACCGTTTAGCGAAATCCATTCCGTTTGAAATTGGCATGACGCTAACGAAAGCTTTGGATGAGAGCCCGGATTTATTAAGTGCTTACCAAGAAGAAGAGGAAGTTCGAGAACTGATTGACCTAGCGCTTCAGCTTGAAGGTATAGCGAGAAATGCGGGTAAACATGCGGGTGGTGTGGTGATCTCGCCAAGTAAACTCACCGACTTTTCTCCGTTGTATTGCGAGCAAGGGGGCGACAACCTAGTCACTCAATTCGATAAAGATGACATTGAAGCCGTTGGCTTGGTTAAGTTTGACTTCTTGGGTCTTCGAACCCTAACGATTATTGACTGGGCATTACAAAGCATAAATCAACGCCTTAAAGCACAAGGCAAAGAGATTGTTGATATTGATGTCTTACCTCGTGATGATGAAGCGACTTATGAATTGCTAAAAAATTACGCCACAACGGCTGTTTTCCAATTGGAATCACGCGGTATGAAAGATTTGATTCGCAGGCTACGGCCAGATACTTTCGAAGATGTGATTGCGCTGGTGGCTTTGTTTAGGCCGGGGCCATTGCAATCAGGCATGGTGGATGATTACATCAATGTTAAGCATGGCCGAAAGAAAGCTGAATACGCTCACCCAACGTTGATTCCAATTTTAGAGCCAACCAACGGGGTTATTTTGTATCAAGAACAAGTGATGCAAATTGCTCAAGATCTAGCAGGTTATAGCTTAGGAACCGCGGATTTGTTGCGCCGAGCTATGGGTAAAAAGAAACCCGAGGAAATGGCCAAGCAGCGGGTGATGTTTACCGAAGGGGCTGTCGCTAATGATGTAAAAGAAGAAGTGGCAACGTACATCTTCGATTTGATGGAGAAATTTGCGGGTTACGGCTTTAATAAATCACATTCAGCTGCTTATGCGTTGATTGCCTATCAAACGGCGTGGTTAAAAACACATTACCCTTGTGAATTCATGGCCGCGGTGCTGTCATCTGATATGGATAATACCGACAAAGTCGTCATGTTCATTGATGAATGCCGTGATATGGGCTTGGAAATTTTGCCGCCAGATGTAAACTCGTCAGCGTATCGTTTTACAACCAATGATGATGGGCAAATTATTTATGGCTTAGGCGCCATTAAAGGCGTTGGTGAGGCGGCAATTGAATCCATTATTCAGCAACGTGACAGCGAAGGTGTTTATACGAGCCATGAAGACCTCGCGAGAAGAATAGACACACGAAAAGCCAATCGTCGTGTTCAAGACGCACTTATAAAGTCCGGTGCGCTTGATTGTTTTAATGACAATCGAGCAAGTTTAATGTCTGAGTTATCGGGTGTTTTACAAATAGCAGATCAACATAATAAAAGTGCATCCGCCGGTCAAAACGATTTATTCGGCTTGTCGATTGTTGAGTCGCCACAACAGCAAACACGAAAATCAGCGATAGAACCTTGGAGTGAACATGAGCGGCTTAAAGCTGAGAAAATCACGTTAGGGCTTTATTTGACGGGGCACCCTTTTGATTCTGTGCGTGAAGAGATGTCGTGCGTCACATCAGGGAAATTGTTGACCTTGCATGAGATGGAGCTTAATACATCGAGCGGTGGCCAATACAGGCGAGCGAAAGGCAAGCCGGTAACAGCGGCGGGTTTGGTGCTGGAAGTGAGAACTCGTCCGACTAAAAGCGGTGCAAAAATAGCAACGGTTATCTTAGACGATGGCAGTGCGCGCATTGAAGCGGTGGCTTATAGTGAGG
>DUCA01000192.1:6493-8108 GCA_012960055.1 Cycloclasticus sp. | reverse complement strand
AGGGAGAGGTTCTCCAAAGATTTGCTGATAGACATTCATCATAATGACATGCAAGGCCTATCTGTAGATTCACTGCGACAGTTATTAAACCCATATAAAGGTGGTAACTGCCCAGTAAGAATCAAAGTCGCGTTGCAGGGTGCTTCATCGGCTTTTAAACTGGCGGATGGATGGAATGTTGTGCCGCACGATTTACTGTTAGAAGAACTTAAGAAATCCCTACCTCATCAGAAAAGTTTTATTCGTTATTGATATTACTGGCTGATTTCCGTGACTCGCTATAAAATACTGCTATGAACTTAGATTATTTAGATTTTGAACAACCCATCGTTGAACTTGAAGAAAAACTTGAAGAGCTTCGACGTGTGGGGACCGATAATGAAATTGATATTCAAAAAGAGATTAATAGGCTGCGTGAAAAAAGCCAGTCATTAACGGAATCAATTTTTTCAAAATTAACGGATTGGGATATTTCCAAGCTATCTCGACACCCTAAGCGCCCTTATTCTTTGGATTATATCGATGGCGTGTTTGAAGGTTTTATCGAGCTTCATGGTGATAGACACTATGCAGATGATGCGGCTATTGTTGGCGGAATGGCTAGATTAGATGGTTTGCCTGTGATGGTGATTGGCCATCAAAAGGGTCGCGATACCAAAGAAAAGCTTATGCGAAACTTTGGTATGCCTCGTCCAGAAGGCTATAGAAAAGCTCTGCGTTTGATGCATATGGCCGAGCGTTTCAGTTTACCCATTATTACCTTCATTGATACACCGGGTGCCTATCCAGGCGTTGGTGCAGAAGAGCGTGGGCAAAGTGAGGCGATTGCTAGAAACTTATTCGAAATGTCTAAACTAAAAACCCCTATTATAAGTATTGTGATTGGTGAAGGTGGCTCTGGTGGTGCGCTTGCTTTGGGCGTGTGCGATAAGCTTTTCTTATTAAAATACAGTACCTATTCTGTTATTTCTCCTGAAGGTTGCGCGTCCATTTTATGGAAAAGTGCTGAAAAGGCGTCTCAAGCGGCTGAAGCAATGGCAATTACATCAAGCAAGTTATTAGCAAATGGCTTAATCGATGGTGTTATTGATGAGCCGATAGGGGGTGCGCATAGAAATCTTTCCTTTATGAAAGAAAAGATTAAAGAAACCCTACTTAAAGAAGTTGGCGAGGTTAATTCTAAGTCGGTTGATGACTTGCTAGCCGCACGCTATAAACGTTTGATGGCGTACGGAAAGTTCACTAAAGCCTAAACGCCACCTGAGAATTCATTGAACCAATTTGTTGACACTGTTGAGCAACAGCTGGCGTCTATTAACGGTTTAACGCATGTCGTCATTGCCTACAGTGGCGGTGTTGATTCGCATGTTTTATTGCTTGCGTGTTCCATCTTAAAACCAATACTCCCCAATATTGCTTTTTGCGCCATGTATATCGACCATGGTTTGCATGCCGATTCTGCAAAATGGCGCGATCATTGTGACTCTGTTTGTGTGGATTTGCGTGTTGACTTCATTAGTCAAAAAGTCAATGCGGCAGATTTAAACGGTGATGGACCAGAGCAAGCGGCCCGTTATGCTAGATACGATGCGCTGAAGAGTGTTGTCACGGCTCA
>DUCA01000192.1:0-6444 GCA_012960055.1 Cycloclasticus sp. | reverse complement strand
CAAGCGGAAACCTTGATGTTGCAACTTTTAAGAGGAGCGGGTGTTAATGGTTTAGCGAGTATGCCTGCTTGCAATAATTTTGGCTTGGGGTTTATCGCCAGGCCTTTTTTGAGCTTATCAAAAGCTGATATCAAGCACTATGCAGTGGATGAAGGGCTCGTTTGGATTGAAGATTCAAGCAACCTTGATACTTCGCTGAATCGAAATTTTTTGCGCCAACAAGTCATACCCCTCATCCAGCAGCGTTGGCCGGCTTTTTCTAAAACAACCTCAAGAAGCGCAGCCCATTGTGCTGAGGCGTCATCTATTTTATTTAATCTTGCCGCATCTGATATTAATGCTGAAGACGTTGATGTGCTTGATATACATGCAATCATTGATTTAGATGCCGCGCGTCAACGGTTAGTCATCCGGCATTGGTTGCTTTGCAATGGTGTACGCATGCCATCAGAAAAAATACTGCATCAGATTCAACGTTCTATTTCAGCTGACTCAGGTGCTTCGGCGTTAATTAAGTGGTCTGCTGTGCAGCTTAGGCTATTTGATGCGAGGTTTTTTCTTACGAATATAAAAGCGGAAAAATTGACGTACGAACCAATAAACTGGTGCGGCGAAAAGGTAAACATTAACCGTGAGATGGGCACGTTATCCAAAAGGCTTATTAGCGGGCAGGGTATTGATCAGCATAAATGGGCGGCGTCAAACGTGACGGTTGTACGCAGGACGGGTGGAGAGAGTATTAAACTGATTGGGCGGCAAGGGCAGCGAAAGTTGAAAAAGCTTTTTCATGAAGCAAGAATTTTTCCATGGGTTCGTGATGCTATTCCATTGATTTATTTCGATAATAAATTAGCAGCGATTGCTAACCTTTGGGTAGACGAAGCTTTTTTGGTGCGTGATGATGGGGTGGGGTATGAAATTGCTTGGGATCACTCTAGGTTGAAAATCAAACACGTATAGGCTTGTTTTTATCTAAAGCGGCTAACCTCTCGTGAATCGATTCGCGTATAATGCCTGTGATTCAATTCTTACTTTTTAGGTGCGTATGGCTAAGTTTATTTTTATTACCGGCGGGGTGGTTTCATCGTTAGGTAAAGGGATTTGTGCTTCTTCTTTGGCGACAATTTTGGAAGCTCGTGGTTTAAAGATTACCATGACTAAGCTAGACCCTTACATTAATGTAGACCCCGGCACGATGAGCCCGTTTCAACACGGTGAAGTGTATGTGACCGACGACGGTGCTGAGACAGACCTTGATTTAGGGCATTACGAGCGTTTTACTAATAGCGTGATGTCCAAGTCGAATAATTTCACAACAGGGCAAATTTACGATAGTGTTATAAAGAATGAACGACGGGGTGACTACTTAGGTGGAACAGTACAAGTTATCCCTCATATCACGGATGAAATTAAGAGTAAAATTTTCAAAAGCGCCGAAGGCGTTGATGTAGCATTAATTGAAATTGGCGGGACTGTCGGTGATATTGAGTCATTGCCTTTCTTAGAAGCGATTCGCCAAATGCGCGTTGAATTAGGTGGAGACCGTTGTTTGTTTATGCACTTAACCTTGGTGCCTTATATTGCATCTGCAAAGGAAATTAAAACCAAACCAACGCAGCATTCTGTTAAAGAATTGCGCACCATTGGTATTCAGCCTGATATTTTGATTTGCCGTTCTGAACGTGACATTCCGGCATCTGATCGTAAGAAAATCGCTCTATTTACCAATGTAGAAGAAAAGGCCGTTATTACTGCTTTAGACGCGGACAGTATTTATCGAATTCCGATGATGTTACACGAACAGGGCTTAGATCAAATCGTTATCAAAAAACTGCATCTTGATGCGAGCCCGGCTGACTTATCTGATTGGGAGGATGTTGTTGAAGGCTTATTCGCGCCAACAAAGACAGTTAAAGTAGCATTGGTGGGGAAATATGTTGACCATGCGGATGCCTATAAATCACTCACAGAAGCATTAATACACGCGGGCATTCATACTAAAACGCAAGTTGATGTTGTTAAGATTGATTCAGAAGAAATTGAAAAGAAGGGTACTGATGTTTTACAAAACGTTGATGCGATTCTTGTGCCGGGTGGCTTTGGCGAACGCGGTGTTGATGGCAAAATAGCAACGATTCGTTTTGCCCGTGAACATGACGTGCCTTACTTAGGTATTTGTTTAGGTATGCAATCGGCTGTTATTGAATACGCAAGAAATAAAATGAACCTTGAAGGTGCAAATAGCACTGAGTTCATGCCCGATTCCCCGTACCCAGTGATAGGTTTAATTACCGAATGGTTAGCTGAAGATGGTACGGTTGAAAAACGAGATGAATCGTCAGATATTGGTGGCACAATGCGTTTAGGCAGCCAGAAATGTCAATTAACACCAGGCTCATTGGCTCATAAAGTATATGGCAAAGATGTGATTACCGAACGCCATAGACACCGGTTTGAATTTAACAATACATTTTTAGAGCAGTTTGAAGAAGCAGGTTTAAGTATTTCTGGTAAATCAATGGATGGTCGTTTAGTTGAAATTGTAGAAATCCCTGAACACAGGTGGTTCTTGGCCTGTCAATTTCACCCTGAATTCACCTCTAAACCAAGAACTGGTCACCCCTTGTTTAGCGGGTTTATTTCAGCAGCAATTGATTACTCCTCCTCAACGGATAAGGTTAAATAATGAAATTATGTGGATTTGATGTTGGTATAGACCAACCATTTTTTTTGATTGCAGGCACTTGCGTTGTCGAAAGTGAGCAAATGACCATTGATACAGCAGGTGCATTAAAAGAAATGACAACTGAATTAGGTATTCCGTTCATCTATAAATCCTCTTTTGATAAGGCGAACCGCTCTTCTGTTGATGGCTTTAGGGGGCCTGGTATGGAAGAGGGGCTACGTGTGCTTCAGGCAGTTAAAGACCAGCTAAATGTGCCGGTTATTACCGATGTGCATGAAGACACGCCGATGGATGAAGTCGCGTCTGTGGTGGATGTATTGCAAACACCGGCCTTCTTATGCCGTCAAACCAATTACATTACCCGTGTGGCAGCAACGGGCTTGCCTGTTAATATCAAAAAAGGGCAATTCTTAGCACCTTGGGATATGAAACATGTGGTGGATAAAGCGCGTTCAACGGGCAATCAAAACATCATGGTCTGTGAAAGGGGCGTTTCATTCGGCTATAATAATTTAGTATCTGACATGCGCTCACTAGCGGTAATGCGTGAAACTAATGCGCCGGTTGTCTTCGACGCGACTCACTCTGTGCAATTACCAGGTGGACAGGGTAGCTCATCGGGTGGTCAACGTGAATTTGTTCCGACCTTAGCAAGAGCGGCGATAGCTGCCGGTGTTTCTGGCGTATTTATGGAAACTCACCCAAACCCAGAAGAAGCACTCAGTGATGGGCCTAATTCTGTGCCTTTAGGTAAAATGAAGGCGTTATTAACCATTATGAAAACGATTGATGAAGCCGTTAAGCAAACGGGTTTTATTGAAAACGAATTTTAAGAAAACCAGATATTTGAGGATGTTATGGCAGAAATTATAGACATTAAGGCACGCGAGATACTAGATTCACGCGGCAACCCAACGTTACAAGCTGATGTGACTTTAGCATCAGGTGTTGTTGGCAGCGCCATGGTGCCATCGGGTGCATCAACCGGTGAACGCGAAGCCATTGAGTTAAGAGATGGTGATATGAGCCGTTACGGTGGTAAAGGCGTACTTAAAGCAGTTGGTCACGTTAACGGTGAGCTGAAAAACGCCTTAGTCGGTATGGATGCAGCTGACCAAGAAGCACTCGACAATAAAATGATTGCGTTAGATGGTACAGAGAACAAAGCACGCTTGGGTGCTAATGCGACCTTAGGCGTGTCGCTTGCAGCAGCGCATGCGGCAGCGAGTGAAGGTGGTATACCGTTATACCGTTACCTCGGCGCTGATGATTTTCTTTTACCTGTGCCGATGATGAATATCATCAATGGTGGTTCACATGCAGATAACAGTGTTGACCTTCAAGAATTTATGATTCTACCGGTTGGCGCACCAAGTTTTAGTGAAGCTATTCGTTACGGCACAGAAGTATTTCACGCCTTAAAGTCAGTTTTATTAGCAAAAGGCTTAAGTACATCGGTTGGGGATGAGGGTGGTTTTGCGCCGGATTTGTCGTCTAACGTTGAAGCGATTGACGTGATTCTTCAAGCGATTGAAAAAGTCGGCTTGAAAGTTGGCGATGATGTCGCGCTAGGCCTTGATGTGGCCAGTTCAGAATTTTGTAACCAGGGTGAATACTTCTTAGCGTCTGAAAACAAACGTTTTAACTCAACTCAAATGACTGACTTTTTGGCAGATTGGGTTGATCAGTACCCAATTATTTCCATAGAGGACGGTTTGGACGAAAATGATTGGGACGGTTGGAAATACATGACTGAAAAATTAGGCGGTAAAGTTCAGTTAGTGGGCGATGATTTGTTTGTAACGAACCCTAATATTTTCAAACAAGGTATCGACAAACATATTGCCAACTCCATTTTGATTAAAGTGAATCAAATTGGTACCTTAACTGAAACATTAGCGGCCATCAAAATGGCGCATGATTCAGGATACACCTCCGTTGTGTCTCATCGTTCTGGTGAAACAGAAGATACCACGATTGCTGATTTAGCCGTCGCAACGTGTTCTGGCCAAATCAAAACGGGTTCATTGTGCCGTTCTGACCGTGTTGCAAAATATAACCGCCTACTGCGTATTGAAGAAGACCTGGGCGCAAATGCAATCTACGCGGGAAAGAAGGCCTTTAAATACCTAAGCTAAATTGAAGCTTCTGCTCGCCATTCTTGTTCTTCTCTTCGGTTACCTGCAATATAAGTTATGGGTAGCTGAAGGGAAAGTACAAGATTCGGGGGCATTAGATCAGCGAATTGAAACGCTGAAGACACAAAACAGAGAATTAACACAGCGAAATGCTGTGCTTAAGGCCGAGGTGACTAACCTGAAAAGTGGCCATGATGTTGTCGAAGAAAAAGCAAGGCGAGAGCTTGGTTTGATTGGTAAAGACGAAACATTTTTCCAATACCTTGAGTCAGATGATGGGCAGTGATATGGGGAAAATTTGGTGTATCGTTCCTGCCGCGGGCATCGGCTTGAGATTTGGAGAAGAGCGGCCTAAACAATACATACCATTTCGTTCCTCGACGATTATTGATGTAACCATTAAGACCCTGTTGTCGTGCTCGAAATTAGAAAAAATCATCGTTTGCATTCACCCAGATGACGAATACGCGCAAAAAAGTGACTACATAAATCATCCAAAAGTACAGGTCGTCATTGGAGGTAATGAGCGGTCTGATTCAGTTTTAAGCGGCATACAATCAATACAAACTGATAAAGCTGATGACGATTGGGTACTTGTACACGATGCTGCTAGGCCTTGTGTTAGATTGGCTGATATTAACAGGCTAATAAAGGCAGCACAAATACACCAACAAGGTGCAATATTAGCGGCGCCTATTCACGATACGGTTAAAGAAGTCGTCAATCAATTGGCGGTAAATACACTAGATAGAACACGCCTATGGCGTGCGTTAACCCCACAACTGTTTAAATTAAAAGACATACAAACCGCCCTCTTGTCGGAAAATGAGAATTCTTATCTGATGACAGACGAAGCCAGTGCCATAGAGCAGCTCGGCTTGCCCGTGCGGATAGTGGAAGGGCATGCCGATAATATAAAAATCACAGTGCCTGCTGATTTACAGCTAGCGAATATGTATATGGATCAACAGGAAGAGAAATCATGCGGATAGGCCACGGTTACGATGCTCACCGTTTTGAAAAAGACAAACAACTGGTATTGGGTGGCGTAACCATCCCTCATGAATTTGGCTTGTTGGCCCACTCAGACGGCGACGTTGCGTTGCATGCGCTTTGCGACGCTCTATTGGGCGCAATTGGCCGTGGAGATATTGGCCAGCATTTTCCAGATAGCAGTGCTGAATATGAAAATATAGACAGCCGGTTGTTATTGAGGCATGTCTACAAGCTCGTCGAAGAGGCTGGTTTTGACCTGGGTAATGTTGACATCACTATTATTGCCCAAGCGCCTAAACTGGCTGCCCATTTACCGCAAATGTCCGTGCTTATTGCCAACGATTTGAAATGCAAACAATCGCAAATCAATATTAAAGCAACAACGACCGAAGGCATGGGATTTGCTGGACGAAAAGAAGGCATAGAAGTCCATGCTGTAGTACTTATAAAAACAGCAAGCTAAGTCCCGCAATGAATTTTGAATCACACGTTGAAAACCTTCCCTATGCTCATGGCGAGCCCGATGGAAAAGGCCAGCTGCGAGTTTTAGCGGAACATTTTTGCGTAGAAGAAACGCTCACCTTTACTCCCAGTGGCGAAGGCGAACACGTCTTTTTATACATT
>DUCA01000191.1 GCA_012960055.1 Cycloclasticus sp. | reverse complement strand
ATATCCAAGCCTTCGTTCATCGCATACCGAACTAGGCTATTCACTTCGTCGTGATTTCGGTTTTTCAAAATCACAGCGTTTAACTTAATTTTCTCAAAGCCCACTTTTTTAGCTGCTTGTATGCCTTTTAACACAACATCCAAGTCACCCACGCGAGTTACTTTTTTAAACTTGTCAGCGTCTAAGCTATCTAAGCTGATGTTAATGCGCTTAACACCGGCATCTTTTAATGGTTGAGCCAGCTTAACGAGTTGTGAACCATTCGTGGTAATCACCAGTTCGTCCAAACCCTCTAATTGCGCAACCTCGGCCAGCATGCCGACAACGCCTTTCCTTACCAACGGTTCACCGCCAGTAATACGAATTTTAGTCACGCCCATTTCAACAAATGCGCGTGATAATCGAGAGATTTCTTCAAGTGTTAACACTTGTTCACGAGGTAAGAACTCCATATCTTCACTCATGCAATAAACACAACGAAAATCGCAACGATCGGTGACAGAAATCCTCACATACGTGACCTGACGACCGAACTTATCAATCAATTTGTTAGTGCTTAAGGCTGGAGAAATGGTTTTCATACTGCTTTTTTAAATTTCCTAAATAGATAAAAACTTCTTTATTCATAAGCTTATCGAGTTGTTAGGAATTATTCTTAAAAAGTAATAATTCTTATTATTATTAGCAACTTACGGCACTCTGCTTACTCGTATAGATACCTTAACTCAATTCAAATTTACAGGTCAATATTTACTTTACATAGACCATAATTTACATCTTTAAATGCATGAATATTTTATTTCCACAGCTCAAACACAACTTCTTTGTGTAAGATAAACCTATGACTGTATTTAATGCTTTATCACGACGCGCTCGGTTAACAATTCCGCTCCTATTTACCTCTTGCCTGTTTTTATCTGCTTGCTCTGATGCGGATAACAGCAGCGCAATAAAAATCTCCGTACTGAAGTACGGCACGGTCAACTGGACGCTAGAAACCATTAAAGCCAATGAACTTGATAAGAAAAATGGTTTTGAGCTTGTTGTGCAACCGCTGGCCAGCACTCAAGCCAGTAAAATCGCTCTGCAAGCCAACGCGGCTGATATTATTGTCTCTGATTGGACTTGGGTTGCTCGACAACGCGGCAATTCGTCCGATTATCTTTTTGCACCCTACTCCAGTTCCGCCGGTTCTTTAATGGTTCCAGAGCACTCGCCCATCACAAACATTCATGACCTTATCGGAAGGAAACTCGGCATTGCTGGCGGCGCGCTAGATAAAAACTGGTTATTACTGCGCGCTCTTGCTCTAAAGGAAGGTGTCGATTTAGATAACCAAGTTGAAAAAGTCTTTGGCGCGCCACCTTTACTCAACAACCTGATTCAACAAGGCGAACTGGATGCGCTGATTAATTTTTGGCACTACAGCGCCCGGCTTAAAGCCAAAGGTTACCAGCAGCTTTTAACCACCCACGACTCAATCCACAAACTGGGTATTAAAAGCACCGTGCCGATACTAGGCTATGTGTTCAGAGAAAAATGGGCTAGCAAACACTCAACTGCATTGAACAGTTTTTTGAAGGCAAGCCGAGAAGCCGCTCAGCTTTTATGCACATCACAGCGGCACTGGAACGCCATACTGCCACTCACCAGAACTGACGACGCCATCACTCAAGACCTGCTTCGTCGCAGTTATTGTGAAGGACGTGTAATAAAATTTACGGAAGACGAGAAAACCGCCATTCAGAAAATTTATAGTATTTTAGCCACCACAGGAGGTGCTAAACTGGTTGGCCATGTTGAACAATTGGATACGCAATTGTTTTGGAATGACCCACGTTAACAACCCCCTTTTTTGTATTAAAAAATGCCTCGCTCCTCTTTCTTAAATTCAACGCTCTCGCTTGGTTTGCTGCTACTCATCTGGCAACTCGCTGCTGCATTAGTGGCATCTGTTGTATTACCCAGCCCCTTTGAGGTTTTAAACAACCTCAGCACCTCGATTCAAAGCGGCGAATTACCTCGCCACCTTGGCGTCACACTCTACA
This sequence comes from Cycloclasticus sp., assembly GCA_012960055.1. Lineage (GTDB taxonomy): Bacteria > Pseudomonadota > Gammaproteobacteria > Methylococcales > Cycloclasticaceae > Cycloclasticus. The sequence continues at coordinate 113 of DUCA01000191.1, read as the reverse complement.
GACTGGCTATTAGTTTCTTTCTAGCCATGTTCCTGGGCGTTGCTATTGGTCTTATTCTTGGGCGCCAGCAAAAGACTAATGCTTTTTTCGACAGTTGGCTGATTATTCTGCTA
>DUCA01000190.1:2020-12902 GCA_012960055.1 Cycloclasticus sp. | reverse complement strand
TCTGGGTATTCAATGGTGAAAAGCCCCGATACCCAGCCACCCATTGATTCGCCTGATAAATGCGCCTTTTCAATGCCGAGTGCGTTCATCAGTTCGCGTAAGTGGTCGACGAGCACCATGGGTGTGTAATCCAGTAAAGGTTTGTCGGACATGCCTTGGCCAACGTAGTCATAGGCAATAACGTGAAATTCATCAGATAAGGCGACGACATTTTTTGCGTAGGCTTCGAGATGACCGCCCACGCCGTGTAAGAAGATAAGTGTTTCTTTGTTGCCTTTGCCTGCTTCTGCAATACGTGTTTTTCCGTAAGATGCAGTGCCAATGTATCGAATCTCTGCACCCATAAAGTCAAGCCATAATGACATAGTGTATTCCTTGTTTTTTTATAAAAAGATTGAGAGGTTTAATGTTCCAAGTGTTGCTTGATCCATATATATAGTTCGTTTTAGAATTCGCCATTCGCCGTTAACTTGGTGAATCACATCATGGCGTTCAGCTGACAGTAAGTCATGCCCAGCATCATCTAGGCGATTGCGATATAGCATTAAGTTGGTTTTTAATTGATATTGCTCATTGTCTAACGCGTTAATGCGTAGATTGGTAACAAAGTGACGTGTTCTGGACTGTGGCTCTTCTGCCCATGCGGTTGATGTGCTTAAGCGTTTGATACGCATGCCGAGCATTTCTTTGGTTTCATCAAAATGGCCAAAGTTCTCTTGAAATTCTTGGCCTTTTTGGCGTTTAGTATGGGTGACGCGAACGGGCATGCGGTAGCTGGCTTGTTCGTCCCAAAGCTCTAACCATTCATTATGCTGGTGGTTGTCTAACAATTCAGCTTCGTGATAGATAAAGGCTTCAATATCCCTAAAGAGTGATTCGTCAATAGTCATTATTCAGCCTCCAGTGTCGAAATCCATTTTTTCCAGAAGGCGCGCTGGGCAAATTCAGTAAAATCCAGTGGGTAGGCGTTGCCAGGCCCCGGCCAATCATCGATGGGTTTGAGAATGGCTTGCCCCATTGAATAATTTAATGATAGTTTTGAAGCCATGATGCCTTTTGCGGGTAACGTTATTTGACTCCAGTTTTCTGCGTCATCTTGCTCTAAGGTGCCAGATGTGCCGAAACTTAATATATAGGCTTTGTAGCTGGTTTGTTTAAACTCATCAGTTGCATCTTTTTCAACCATGCACCAAGACCAAATTTCTGTTTTCCCTGCGGCTAATGGACGCCAGATTCTAAACGTCATATACGGTGCGGGTGGTGCCATGGCGGTGTATGCGCCCGGTGCATTTAAAAAACTTAAGTTGGGGAATAAATTAGCGTGCGTGGGTAAAGATACGCCTTGATCCAGCATCGCTATTTGCTCAGGGTTAAAGCGTTTGCGCATTGCTTCCATCATGGGTGGTGGATACGCCAGTGAATTAAATAAGGGGTCTTGGCGGGCCAGCCCAATGCCAAAGTGTTCCATAGCAACTTGAATGCCGTCTAATAAAAAGTCTCCTGACTGAGCAGGTAACATGCCTGCGGTTATGGTGCTCGCATGGGTGATAAAGGTATGGTAACCATCGCCAACAAAATTATCGGCGGCTAATTTCCAATCCGCATCAACCACCCAACGTTGTGGTGAACCGAGCACCTCCAAACCTGCTTCAGACTTATTGGTGTAAAAGTCCATATACCATTTAGCGTCGCCAAGGTAGTCGTCCAGCGATTCTGCATTAGGGTCTAAGTTGGCAAAAATCATACCGCGCCAGATACCCATTTTAGGTGCAGACATTAGCCCCCAGTCTGCATGGTCGATGGCATCTTTACCGTAGCCTTCATCTTCATACGGAATATCAATCAATGCGCCATCTAAGTCATACACCCAGCCATGATATGGGCATGAGAAATTGCGGGCATTGCCCTTTTCCACACTGCATACCTTGCGGCCCCTGTGGCGGCAGGCATTTAACACAACGTGAACTCTGTTTTGTTTGTCGCGGGTGACGATAAAGGAATCATCGACAATATATCGTTGTACGTAATCGCCGGCGTTAGGTATTTCGCTTTCGTGAGCAAGAAAATTCCAGCTTTTAGCAAATAAGCGTTCTTTTTCCAATTCAAATAGTTCAGGACTATTGAATACGCCTAAAGGCAGTTCACCTTTATTAATGGCTTCAGCTATTGTCGAAATTAAATCAGGATTAGGCATTCTATGTTTCTCCCCCAGAGAAGTGGAAATATTATTTTTAACTAAGATATCAGAGTTTTTTATTGGGCAAAATGATTTTAGTCATTAAGTGCCCAACTATGAATTGTGAATATTAAATTTTATATTCACAATTCATGCTATGCTTGTTTTTATGAAAAGATTTGATGCAGACCTGTCGGGTAACGAATTAAAAGAAATGATTTTGGACGCCGCAGATAAGCGGTTTAAAACGGTTGGTTTTAAAAAAACCGCCATGGCAGAAATTGCCAGTGATTTGGGCATGTCCACAGCCAATTTATACCGCTACTTCCCAAGTAAGGTTGATATAGCTGAAGGCTTTGCTGTTCGCTGCTTTGTTGAAAAAGAACAGGGCTTGGCGAAGGTGCTAGAAAAGACCAAGTTATCAGAGGTTGAACGACTTCAAGCATTCGCCTTAGCGTTACTCCATTTTAATTACAAACAACTTCAAGAATACCCCGCCATCAACGACATTATTGTTGCGCTGTGCGCTGAAAAACCAAGCTTGGTTGAACGAAAAAAGTCGGGTGAACTTGAGCTAATAAAGGTTATTTTACAAAAAGGTAAAGAGGTAGATGGATGGGTTTTTGATGATATTAACGTGATGGGTCGTGCAATCTTAACGTCATGGATTATGTTCACGACACCGACGTTTATGCAGTTGAGTACATTGGAAGAATTAGAAAAATTGTTAGAAAGCGTTATTTATATAACGATTAATGGCTTGCAGCCAAGGACATAAGGAATGCATCGAATAGAGGGTTTTTTTAGTGAGTGGGTCATTAAGCACCGCGTTATTGTTATTGTACTCAGTGTCATTATTGTGGCTGCGGCCGCCAGTGGTTTACGTCACCTGAGTTTTAATAATGACTACCGCGCTTTCTTTGGTGAAGATAATCCTGAGTTGGTTGCCTTTAATGAAGTAGAGAATACCTACACCAAGTCGGACAACGTTTTTATTGTTATTTCGCCTAACGGTGGCGATGTGTTTCAACCAAAGGTGTTGGGGCTGATTGAAGACATGACGCAAGACGCATGGCAAATGCCACATTCTAGGCGTGTCGATTCTTTGCAAAATTTCCAAAACACCTACGCAGAAGAGGACGACTTAATCGTTGAAGACCTGTATGAGGAAGCAAGCGATTTAAGTGAGAATGATCTCCAGCGGATAAAAAAAATAGCGCTAAGTGATCCCTTATTATTTAAGCGCATGGTGTCGGAAGACGGCCGTGTGACCGCGATTAATATTGTGCTGGAATACCCCAAGTTAAACCCGAATGAAGAATTAAAAGAGGTTGTTGCTACCACACGGCAATTGATTAAAGACTACGAGGAGAAATATCCCAATGTGAGCTTTTATGTCACGGGTGTTTCGTTTTTGAACACGTCATTTGTTGAAGCGGGCGAAGGCGATGTGATGACATTAGTGCCCATCAGTTTTGTATTAATGATGATTTTTATGTTCTTTTTGCTGAAAAGCCCTAGCGCGGTTTTTGGCGTGATGCTGGTGATTATCTTTTCTGATATGGCGGCGTTAGGCATGGCGGGGCATATTGGGATTCAATTATCGCCTGCGTCGGTACCCTCAACGCAGATGATAATGGTATTGGCGGTCGCAAACAGCATCCATATATTGGTGTCCTTTATATTTAGTTTGGAACATAAAGTTCCTCAAGGAAAGGCGTTATCGGAAAGCATACGGCTTAACTTACAGCCCATTTTCTTAACCAGCGTTACCACAATGATTGGTTTTTTAGGCATGAACTTCAGCGAGGTACCACCGTTTAATGACCTAGGTAATATCGTTGCCATGGGTGTGTTTGTGTCGTTGTGTTTATCGTTAACTTTCTTACCTGCATTGATGAGCTATTTGCCTGTTAAAGTGAAATACCAAGAAGACAGCGATGTTGAGAAGCTGGCACATTTTTCTACCTTTGTTATAAAAAATCAAAACTTCATCTTGGTGGGTATGGCCGCTATTGTGTTGCTATCGGGCTATTTCGTTACGCAAAACAGGGCCGAAGAGCAATTTCTAAAATATTTTGATGAATCGATACAATTTAGAACCGATTCTGATTTTGCAGCGAGCACATTGGGCGGTTTATACCAGCTGGTTTATTCTGTGCCAGCCGAGGGTAAAGGTGGTATCAGTGAGCCTGCCTATTTAAAGAATCTGGATAATTTCTCGCAGTGGCTTAAGCAGCAACCAGAAACTATCAATGTGTACGTATTAACCGACACGATGAGGCGCTTAAATAAAAACATGCACGGCGATGACGCTGAATGGTACACCTTGCCTGAAAGTCGTGAACTGGCAGCGCAATATTTATTGTTGTACGAAATGTCCTTGCCTTACGGCTTAGACTTGAATAACCAAGTGAATGTTGATAAATCGGCAACGCGATTGTTTATTACTGTGCAGGCAATGAGCAATGTTCAATTATTGGATTATGAAAGCCGAATTCAGGTCTGGCTAAAAGGCAATGTGCCAACGTCAATGCAGGCACCGGGTACGGGGCCGATGATGATGTTCGCGCATATCTCAGATAAAAACATTAACGGCATGTTGAAAGGATCAATTCTAGCCTTGGTATTAATTTCCATTATTCTAATCTTCGCGCTTCGCTCGTTGAAAATCGGCATAATCAGTTTGGTGCCGAATATTGTACCGGTTGTTATTGGTTTCGGTATTTGGGGGCTTGTTTATGTGCAGGTGAATATGGGCTTGGCGATTGTGGTCAGCATGACGTTAGGTATTGTGGTAGATGATACGGTGCATTTTTTAAGTAAATATTTGCGCGCAAAACGTGAAAAAGGCTACAGCACTGAGAAAGCGATTACCTACGCTTATACGCATGTGGGCAAGGCGCTGGTGGTGAGTTCAATCGTGTTAACCGTGGGTTTTGTGGTGTTGATGATGTCGCCTTTCGCGCTCAACTCAGACATGGCTAAATTAACGACATGGATTATCGCGGCTGCGCTGATTGTAGACTTCTTGTTGTTGCCGGTATTGTTGTTAAAATTTGATAAGGACGAAAAATGAAAAAGATAGGTTTATTGCTATTAATATTAAGCAGCGTATTTGCGTATGCACAAACGCCTGAAGAAAAAGGGCGTGAAATTGCCATTGAAGCGGATAAACGCGATAATGGCTTTGCCAATTCCAGCTCAAAAATGACCATGACGTTAAAGAATGCCAACGGTGATGTGAGCATTCGCAAAATGCGCTCTAAAACATTGGAAGTTCACGGTGATGGCGATAAAGGCTTGACCATTTTTGACCATCCGGCTGATATTAAAGGTACCGCATTTTTATCATTCACGCACGTGTTAGATGCAGATGATCAATGGTTGTATTTGCCCGCTTTGAAGCGAGTAAAGCGCATTTCATCAAAAAACAAATCGGGTCCGTTTATGGGCAGCGAATTTGCGTTTGAAGACCTGTCATCACGTGAAGTTGAGAAGTACGCGTATCTATATATAAAGGATGAAGCAGTTAATGGCGAAGACGCGTTTGTTATAGAGGTGCGCCCTAACTATAAGTATTCAGGTTATACGCGCTCTGTTGTTTGGATCAGCAAAGAAAAATATCAGCCGCTGAAGATTGATTATTACGACCGTAAGAATAGTTTGCTGAAAACTATGTCTGCGTCGGGTTACCAACAATACTTAGGCCAATATTGGCGTCCAGATGTGATGGTAATGGCGAATCATCAAACGAAAAAAGAAACGCGATTGGGTTTTGCAGATTACCAGTTTAAAACGGGTTTAAGTGAACGAGACTTTAACAAAAGTAGTTTAAAAAGAGCGCGTTAAGAAAAGGCAGTTATGTTTTTAAGGTTTTCTAATAGGGTGATAGTGTGTGTTTTATTGTTTGTATTTGGCCAAGCGATAGCCGCTGATTGGTCTGGCTATGGGGCGGCTGAATACCGTGGCTTTACGCAATCAACGTTAGACAATGACCAGTTTGACAGCGGCAGTGTGTCGTTATCGTTTGAACCCGAGTTCTACCACAGTTGGAACGGCGGCGATGACAGTGTTGCTTTTGTGCCGTTTGCCCGTTGGGATGAACACGATCCAGAGCGTTCGCACGTTGATATACGCGAACTAGTTTGGTTACACGTTGCGCAAGACTGGGAGTTACGGGTCGGCATAGATAAAGTCTTTTGGGGAGTAACTGAATCGCAGCACTTGGTTGATATTATTAATCAAACTGATATGGTTGAGAATTTAGACGGCGAGCAAAAGCTGGGACAAGCGATGCTTAACGTTTCCCTAATTAAAGGCTGGGGCGTGCTAGATGTTTTTGTGTTGCCAGGATTTCGTGAGCGTACGTTCCCCGGTAAGGGCGGGCGTTTCAGATCCATCCCTGAGATTGACGATCACACGTTTTATGAGTCGGCGGCAAAAGATAAACACGTAGATTTAGCCGTGCGTTGGACTCAAACGTTCGACGATTGGGATGTAGGTGTATCGCACTTTTATGGCACCAGCCGTGAGCCAAGAATTATGCCTAGCCCGACACTGGCAAGCCTGGTTCTAGTGTCGTTTTACGACATCATTCATCAAACGGGTTTGGATGTTCAAGCGACCTTAGATGAGTGGTTGTGGAAGGTTGAGTTGATTCATCGTAGCGGTCAGGGTGAAGCATTCAATGCGTTTACTGGCGGTTTTGAATATACCTTCGTTGGTGTGCTGGATTCAGCAGCGGACTTTGGCGTGATTGCAGAATATTTGTATGATGACCGTGGTTCGGATCCGGCGGTTGCATTCGACAATGATATTTTTGTCGGCGGCCGATTAGCGATGAATGATGCGGCTTCGAGCGAATTGTTGTTCGGCATTATCAGTGATGTGAACGACAGCACGCGTTTCTATAATATAGAGGCTAGTCGCCGTTTTGGTAACTCATGGGTGTTGAGTCTAGAGGGGCGATTTATTTCAGCTGGCTCGAAGGGAGATCCGTTCAATTCAATCCGTCAGGATGATGTTATTCAGTTAGAGTTGGCGCGCCACTTCTAAGTACTCTTGTTCTTTTACGATTAAATAATGGCGCTGATTCGGAAATTATTTGCTATTACTGTCTATTTTTGGCAGAATCCTGAGTTCGCAAAAAACATACAAAAAAGGCTTTTTATGAAATTAATAACGGCGATTGTTAAACCCTTTAAGTTAGATGACGTGCGCGAAGCACTCAGTGATATCGGCATTGCCGGTGTGACGGTGACAGAGGTTAAAGGTTTTGGGCGTCAACGCGGACATACGGAGTTGTATCGTGGTGCTGAATATGTGGTGGATTTTTTACCTAAAGTAAAACTTGAAATAGCGGTTTCTGAAGAGCAGTTGGATCCAGCCTTAGACGCTATCGTGAGCTCAGCCAACACCAATAAAATAGGCGATGGCAAAATTTTTGTTACAAATTTAGAAAAAGTAATCCGTATTCGTACGGGCGAAACAGGCAACGAGGCACTATAAATGCACACAATAATAAAAAAAGGCGGACTACTATTAGGTTTGTTATTGCTACCTAGCTTGGCATTTGCAGATGAGCTGAATGGCGCGAATACGGCGTGGATTTTAACGTCAACGGCATTGGTATTGTTTATGACGATTCCTGGCCTCTCCATGTTTTATGCGGGCTTGGTCAGAAGCAAAAACGTTTTATCGGTGTTTATGCAGTGTTTTTCGATTACCTGCGTGGCTTCAATCCTGTGGTTCATCGTCGGTTACAGTCTAGCGTTTGGCGAAGGAAATGCGTGGATCGGTGATTTTTCTAAAGTGATGTTGGCGGGTATCGACCGTGACACGTTATCAGGCGATATTCCTGAATCACTGTTTGCGATGTTCCAAATGACCTTTGCGGTGATTACGCCAGCGCTGATTATTGGTGCTTTTGCGGAACGCATGAAATTCTCTGCGATGTTGCTATTTAGCGCCATTTGGTTGTTAGTGGTTTACGCACCGGTAACCCATTGGGTTTGGGGTGGTGGCTGGTTAGGAGAAATGGGTGTGTATGATTTCGCCGGCGGGATCGTTGTGCATATTACGGCGGGCGTCGCTGCGTTAGTGGCGGCTATGGTATTAGGTCCAAGAAAGGGCTTCCCGGCAACGCCAATGCCTCCGCATAACTTAACCATGACAATTGCTGGTGCTGGCATGTTGTGGGTCGGTTGGTTTGGCTTTAATGGTGGTAGCGCGTTGGCTGCGAATGGCGATGCGGCGATGGCCGTCATCGTGACGCATATCTCCGCTTCAATGGGGGCGTTTACTTGGATGGTTATCGAATGGAAAAAATTTGGCAAGCCAAGTGCTTTGGGCGCAGTAACTGGTATGGTGGCTGGTCTAGGCACCATCACGCCAGCTTCTGGTTTTGTGGGCCCAGGCGGCGCGTTGATTATTGGTTTGTTGGCAGGTTTCATCTGTTTTAACGCGACCCAGTTTATTAAGCGTACATTGAAGATTGATGATTCATTGGACGTGTTTCCGGTTCACGGTGTGGGTGGTATTTTAGGTTCACTCGTGGTGGCGGTGTTTGCATCAACAGAGCTTGGCGTGTTTAGTGGTTACGGTTTTGCTGATGGTCTTTCGTCTATTGCAGAGCAGTTCTCTGTGCAAGCTATTGGTGTAGTTTCAACGATTGTATTTACCGCCGTGGCTACCTTCGTTATTTTGAAATTAGTCGGCCTGCTAACAGGTGGCTTGCGTGTAGATGAAGAGGCTGAGGAGCGAGGCCTCGACGTGGTATCGCACGAGGAATCGGGTTACAACCTGTAAGGGTTTAATTGGTATTAAAAAAGCCTCGGTTTACCGGGGCTTTTTTATGCCTGATATTTTTTATAGGCTGTGTTACAAATAGGGGTGTCGCAATAAGCAGATGGCAATGGCAATGATTAAATTATACGGTTACCCTCGTTCACGCAGCACACGTATTGTTTGGATGTTAGAAGAGCTCGGCATTGACTACGAATTCATTAAAATTGACTTGTTGGCGGGTGGTGGTCAGTCGCAAGATTACTTGAAAATACACGCAGACGGCAAAGTACCAGCGATTGATGATGGTGGCTTTGTGCTCACCGAGTCGGCGGCGATTATGACGTATTTAGGCGATAAGTACCCAGCGGCAAACATGGTGCCAAAACCTGTAACCAAAGCGCGCGCGACGTATGACGAGTGGTGCTTTTTTGTTTTAACGGAACTAGAGCAACCATTATGGACGGTTGGCAAGCATACCTTTGTATTGCCAGAAGATAAGCGGGTACCAGAGATTCTTCAGGTGGCGCGCTGGGAGTTCTTAAAAGCCTGCAACGTGCTGGAAAAGAAATTAGTGGGCAAGCCGTTTGCGTTGGGCGATAGTTTTTCGGCGATTGATATCCTTATCGCGCATACCTTGCGTTGGGCTGCTGCGTTTAAGGTGCCTTGTGGTTCTGAACGATTAGACAGTTACAGGGGCGATATGATCGCTAGGCCAGCCTTCGAGCAAGTTATAAAACGTGAATCTACAGAAAGTTAATGGCGCGTGCCTATTCAGAGCAGGGTGATAAGTGATATAATCGGGAGTTCATTAAAACAAAGAATTTCAAATCGGCTTTTATTTGTTTTGCCAAGATTTTTATTAACTTAATATAACTATAGACCTATGACTGACTTATCCAAATATAGAAATATCGGTATTTTTGCCCACGTGGATGCGGGTAAAACCACAACAACAGAACGTATCCTGAAATTAACAGGCAAAATTCATAAAACAGGTGAGGTTCACGATGGTGAAGCGACAACCGATTTTATGGAACAAGAAGCCGAACGTGGAATAACCATTCAGTCTGCTGCGGTTTCATGTGAATGGGACGGCCATCGCATGAACATTATTGACACACCAGGACACGTTGATTTCACCATCGAAGTGTACCGTTCATTAAAAGTACTTGATGGCGGCGTGGGTGTTTTCTGTGGTTCTGGCGGTGTTGAACCACAATCAGAAACCAACTGGCGTTATGCAAACGAATCAGAAGTAGCGCGTGTTATTTTTGTTAACAAAATGGATCGCATGGGTGCAGACTTTTACCGTGTGACGGATCAAGTTAAAAGCGTGCTAGATGCAACCCCGTTGCTTATGGTATTGCCCATTGGTATAGAAGATGACTTTATTGGTGTGGTTGATTTATTGACTCGCAAAGCCCATGTTTGGGACGATTCAGGCCAGCCTGAAAACTTTACCGTTGAAGAGCCACCTGCAGATATGTTGGACAAAGTGGAAGAGTACCGCGAAAAGCTGATCGAAATGGCTGTTGAGCAAGATGATGACTTAATGGAAGCGTATTTAGAGGGCGAAGAGCCATCTATGGAAGACCTTAAGCGTTGCATCCGTAAAGGAACAATCGCACTTGATTTCTTCCCTACATACTGTGGCTCTGCCTTTAAAAACAAAGGTATTCAATTGGTATTGGACGCGGTTGTTGATTACTTACCTAACCCGACTGAAGTTAAACCGCAGCCAGAAACAGATGATGAAGGCAACGAAACAGGCAGTTTTGCTATTGTTGACCCTGATGGTCCATTACGCGCATTGGCGTTTAAAATCATGGATGACCGTTTTGGCGCGCTAACGTTTATTCGTATTTATTCAGGCAGAATGAATAAGGGCGATACTGTTTTAAATACCTTTACGGGTAA
>DUCA01000190.1:0-1973 GCA_012960055.1 Cycloclasticus sp. | reverse complement strand
TTGGTTGAAATGCAAGCGGATGATCGTATTGAATTGACTGGCTCGCAAGCGGGCGACATTATTGCTGTTGTAGGCATGAAAGATGTGCAAACAGGGCACACATTATGTGACCCTAAAAACCCAGCAACGTTAGAGCCAATGGTATTCCCAGATCCAGTTATTTCTATTGCTGTGTCACCGAAAGATAAAGGCGGCTCAGAAAAAATGGGTATCGCTATCGGTAAAATGATTAAAGAAGACCCATCTTTCCGTGTAGAAACAGACCAAGACAGTGGTGAAACCATCCTTAAAGGCATGGGCGAACTTCATTTGGATATTAAAATTGATATCTTGAAGCGTACACACGGTGTTGACGTAAGCGTTGGTAAGCCACAAGTGGCATACCGCGAAACAATTACTAAAGTACTGGAAGACAGCTACACACATAAGAAGCAATCAGGTGGTTCAGGCCAGTTTGGTAAAATTGATTATATTCTTGAGCCAGCAGAAACAGGCGAAGGTTATAGCTTCGAATCTAAAGTAACCGGCGGTAATGTTCCTCGTGAATACTGGCCTGCTGTTGAAAAAGGCTTCAAAAAGCAAATGGCCAAAGGTGTATTGGCTGGTTACCCTTGTGTAGACGTTAAAGTAACGTTGTTGGATGGTGGTTTCCACGCGGTTGATTCCTCAGCGGTTGCGTTTGAATTAGCAGCGAATGGTGCTTATCGCCAATCAATGCCGAAAGCCGGTGCGCAAATAATGGAGCCCATCATGAAGGTTGACGTGTTTACACCAGACGATCACGTGGGTGATGTGATTGGTGACCTTAACCGTCGTCGTGGCATGATCAGGTCGCAAGATGCGGGTGCAACAGGCGTACGTATTAAAGCTGAAGTACCACTAAGCGAAATGTTCGGTTATATCGGTGACTTACGTACCATGACATCAGGTCGTGGCCAGTTCTCTATGGAATTCGTGCATTACATGCCTTGTCCTAGAAATATTTCTGAAGAAGTGATTAAAGAAGCAAAGGAACGTGAAGCTAATAAGTAATATTTAGGCTTTAGATATAATAAAAAGGGCTGGTTCTACCAGCCCTTTTTAATGCGCGAAACAAAAAATTAGATACACTACTGCTATGAATTTCCTAATCATTGCATCTCTATGGCCAGAGCCTACATCATCTGCGGCAGGCCGACGAATGGTTGATCTGTTGGAGCTATTTCATGCTCAGGGTTGGTCGCTAACCTATGCCAGTACAGCGGCGGAATCTGAACACTGTTACCCGCTTGAGTCGCTCGGGATACAACGTAGAACAATAGCCGTGAACGATAGTGCCTTCGATGAAATGATAAGCGAATTATCACCAGATATCGTGCTGTACGACCGGTTTATGATTGAAGAACAGTTTTCGTGGCGAGTAGAAAAATGTTGCCCACAAGCAATGACGATACTGGAAACATCCGACTTACATTGTTTACGTCGAGGGCGCCAAATAGCATTAAAGGAAGAGCGAGACTTTACATTGGCCGATTTAGTCAATGAGGTGGCATATCGAGAAATAGCCAGTATTCAACGCACAGATTTAACGTTAATGATTTCGACATACGAGATGAAATTGTTAACGACGGTGTTTAAAGTAGACGCCTGCTTAATACATTACTTGCCATTCATTGTTGACGCTGAAGCGATAAAGAGGGATATGCTGGCTTGGCCTGGTTATGAAGAGCGTCGTGGTTTTATGTGTATCGGCAACTTCAAACACGAGCCAAACTGGGACTCGGTGCAATACTTAAAACGGCAAATATGGCCCCTTATTCGGAAGCAACTGCCAACGGCTGAGCTTTTTATCTATGGGGCTTACCCGCCAGAAAAAGCACTACAATTGAATAAACCATCAGATGGATTTTATATTAAAGGTAGGGCTGAAGATGTAAAAGTTGTGATGCAACAAGCGAGAGTTTGTTTGGTGCCTTTACGGTTTGGCGCGGGTT